>CAZRPZ010000045.1:0-48877 GCA_964602215.1 uncultured Isosphaeraceae bacterium
AGATATTCCCCAAACTCATCGCTCCGTGACCGTTTATAGAGGCGAGCACGTTGAAGGCAAGTTCTGGGGCGCTCGTACTGAATGCAATAATGGTCAACCCAATCACCATTGTGTTCACCTTGAATTTGTTTGCTACCCCGATTCCACCATCAACAAGGAAATTTCCTCCTAAGACGAGCAGAGTCATTCCAAAGACAAACAATGTCGACCAACCGTACCAATAGTGTGAAAAGTTGGTTATGTGTTCAATGATCGTCATGAATCAATGAATTGTAGAGTTGTTTCGTCATCAGAGTTAAAGTTGCTTCTGCAATCTGGTCAGTTTTCGCTCGTTACCCTACACTGTGGTGGTAAATACATCGCGATATGCCAAATCAACCCAAGAAACAAGAACTTCACGAACAGATCGTTGCTGCTGCAAACGGAGATGAAACTGCATGGAGAGCCATCGTAGACGCGTACTCATTTCGCGTATTCGCATTAATTCGTTCGAAATGTGCTGACGAAGAACTTGCAGAAGAAATCACACAATCAACGTTCTGCACAATTGCTCAAAAACTACCGACGTACACCGAGACCGGCAAATTTGAACCGTGGTTGTTTAGAATCGCCATGAATCGACTTCGAGATGAAATGCGGCGCCGAAAACGGCATGCAGTCCCGATGGAGAATAAAACGATAGGAGTGCTTTCGGGTGGAGTTACCGATGAACGAGAGGACGAAGAAACAGCCAAGAAAATACAAGCACTTCGACTTGCAGTCTGCCAACTTTCAAGTTCTGATCAAGACATCATCCACATGAGGCATTCGGCGGGAATGAGCTATAAGCAAATTGCAGATGTGTTAGATGAGCCTTTAGGAACCGTCTTGGCCAGACAACACCGTGCTTTGAAGAAATTACGCAGTATTATGGGAAGTGAATATGTCGAAAACATCGCTCAGAAGGGGCAATGAACTACGACGAGAGACGTTTGACAGGAGTATCAATTATGGAACGCGAAGAACGACAATTTGAACAAGAAATGTCCCCTGAAGAGAGGCAAATTCAGAGCATGCTTTCCAATGCTCTTACATCACCTTCCCCAGAGGGGCTTTCAGAGCGCGTTGCAGCCGTTTCGCAACCAATGCTGCTAGAGGCGTGTGACGAAGCGCTCGAACAACAACTCGCCAGTGCCTTTGCTGTACCTAGCCCACACGGACTTGCTGATCGTGTCTATGAAGCATCGGTAGACCATCTTCACGAAGATGGAGTCATCGCCCGTATTGGCCCCCTTGAAATCTGGAGACAAGTTGCACTTGCTGCATCAGTTGTGTTTGCGGTCTTTGTTGCATATCAAATTGCTCCCGAAACAACTACTACACCAACAGTGAACTCACTTGTTGCAAGCAACACAGTATTGAGTGTAGAAGATGAGGAGTTGCTCTTTGAAGACCTTAACTTGAGCGAGTATGCATATCTCGCTGATGCTCGAGAGTTAGCATTCGCAGATGTTGCGGTTGACCTTGCAGGGCTTCGCAATGATATTGAATTATGGCAATATGGTTTACTATCAGAATAAAATACTACAGACGTGTTTGTATCCTGAATTGATGGATGGAGATTTCTAATGAAACTATGCATAACAATACTTGGTGTACTGTTTACGACTTTTCTCCCTCCCAGTACGAAAGCACAGAGCATCCAACAGTGTTGCGATATGCAATGCCCAACATTTTGTTTGACAATGTTGTTTCAACAAGCAGATGAATCCCCAATTGATGGAAAAGATGATAAACCCCATAGGGGTCTTGGCGCAAATCGGCCAAATGATTTGCGTCCCGATTTCGATGGTAAACGCCCCCCAAGATCCGACCGCCCAATATCAGCGAATATGGTTGAACACATCATGGAGGTTGCAAAAGAAATAGATCCTGAACTCGCAGAGCAACTTGCATCACTTTGTGAAAAGGACCCTGAAGCACTTCATAAAATAATTCGTAGACAAGGTCACCGCTTGGGCTCGCTTATTAAACTTCGAGAATCAGACCCTGAATTGTTTGAAATGAAAGTGATTGAGTTGAAAACAGATGCAGAAATTTTTCATCTCGCACAATCACTGCAAGGGCAAGATCCCACAAGTCCAGCAACCCTCGCACAAATAGCCCAACTAGAAGGACTCATCAGAGCAAGAACAGAGATCACCATACAAGCCCAAACCCTCTTTATAGAACGCCTTGAACGTCATCTCGCTGGCCTACGAATGCGACTCGATGACACCGCCCAGCGTTTTGATGAAATCGTTGACGATAGACTCAGCCAACTTTTGCAAGAGGTCTACGAGAAAGAACCTCTGGAGCACCCCTCGCAAATCGATTGATTTTTCTACCATGTACACATGGCAGGAATACTTGTTTCAAAAGCAATGAACATTCGCTTCATTTGTGTTGCATTGCTCCTTCTTGCGTATATTGCACTATTTATTTGGGCGAGTTCAGAAACCGAACACGGTCGACGGTTTGAACAAACAAATGTGCTAGCCGCTTTGCTCCCACCCTCGTGGTGGTTTCACTCAGAAGAACAATTACAGCAAATCGAGGTTCTTAAGCAAAATCAATATTGGTATTCATGGTTTGGTACAGATCAACTCGGAAGAAATCTGTTTGCCCGTTGCATTATTGGAGGTGCTATTAGTATCGGTGTTGGTTTATTCGCGGCTTGCATCGCGGTTATTGTTGGGACGACTTGGGGAACAATCGCTGGACTTTGTGGAGGAAAAGTTGACGCAGCGATGATGCGGATTGTCGACGTGTTCTATGGATTACCTTCTGTCATGCTTGTTGTTCTCATTACAGTTGCATCTACAACCATATTGCATCAACAGAACTCGACCTCACCCTTTATTCAAGAGTTTGTTCAAGTTCTTGCGCTACTTATTGCAATTGGAATTGTTAGTTGGTTGACAGTGTCTCGGGTTATTCGTGGGCAAGTTCGAAGTTTAACCAGCCGCCCATCTATGGAGGCATGTAAAATTGTAGGAGTTGGACCGATACGCACATTTACACATCACCTACTACCAGCACTCCTTGGGACAATTGTTGTCTATGCAACCCTAACTGTGCCAACAGCCATCCTCTCTGAAGCGTTCTTAAGTTTTCTTGGAATAGGTATCCGTGAACCACTGCCGAGTTGGGGAAATCTTGCCTCCGACGGGCTAAGCCAATTAAATCCAGTACATTCTCGATGGTGGCTATTGTTTTGGCCATGTATCAGTATTGCAACAACCCTCGTTCTCATGAATTGGTTCGGTCAATCCCTTCGCCGTAAAGTCGACCCCACAACTGCAACCCGAGCATGAACATCACCCAACTTCAAATACAAGATTTGTGTATTTCGTTTCGAAACCAAATTGCTGTCGACAATATTTGTTTCAACGTTGAACAAGGAAGAACTGTTGCGCTTGTTGGCGAGTCTGGAAGTGGAAAAAGTGTTACTGGTCTAGCGATTCTTGGGTTACTCCCTTCCCAAGCGAGAATATCCGGAAGTGTACAGTTCAATGATGAAGAGCTTCTGAAATGTTCAAAAAAACGGACAAGACAAATTCGCGGTAAAAAGATTGCAATGATTTTTCAAGAACCAATGACTTCGTTAAACCCCGTCTTTACAATTGGAGAACAGATTGAAGAAGTTGTTCGATATCACCAGCGTACTTCTCGCAAAGAAACACGAAGAAAAACACTTCTTCTTCTCAACGAGGTTGGGATTAACAACGATCGTCTCCATGCGTACCCACATGAATTCTCTGGTGGCATGCGACAACGAGTGATGATTGCAATGGCATTGGCGAACGAACCCTCGCTCCTTATCGCTGATGAACCTACAACTGCTCTCGACGCGACGACAGCTAAACAAATTCTTGCATTGCTCATACATGCAAAGCAACGAAGAGGGATGAGTATGATTTTTATTACCCACGATTTGAATGTTGTTGGCTCAATTGCGGATGATATATGTGTCTTGCGATCTGGAATACTCGTTGAAAGCGGGGATGCATCGTCGGTGCTTCAGAATCCACGAAACGGATACACCAAAGCCCTACTTGCTTGTCAACCCTCGATAACGAACCGTAAGAGCCGATTAGCCACCGTTCCGCTTCTTTTACGCGAAAACAATAAATAATAAAAAAACGTCCGAGAACTGAAAGCAATTGGACCTCGTACTGATTGTGAGTATAGAACTGGCGGCTGAAGGAAAAGCATGAAGCAGCTCGCAAATGAGTGCGACCCCGAATCCTTACTTCCCACTCCGCCTAGGGAAATTGGGGAGAGAGTGGAGAGATTTTTTTGACAATTAATTATTGTCATTCACGTTGACTAGGATGGTGAACGAACCAAGGCAGGAGCCCAAACAATGGTTAAATTTCAAATAAAAACATTCAATCAAATTGTTCAAAACTTAACACGAATGGGGACCAAGCAAGCAAGGCAACTTGTGTGGGATCACATCAATGCGATGTCCACAATGTATTTTGTTCAATGTGGGGGCGAATCAAGCCCAATTCCATGGATTGTATTTGAAGACGAAGTCCCAACCGCCATGGTCTTTACGAACTATGAGCATGCAATCAAAACGGCGCAAGCATTAATAGAAGACGACACATACGTTCGAGTTGTAGGGCTGCCCACAAATGCTGCATCGATGTACGTCACAGCACTGGCAGCTCAAGGTGTAGAACATGTTTGTTTTAACCACGGACCACAGCGGTTCGACGCTCCAATGGAAGAAGTGTTACTTACCCTCAATACACTAAAGCGTTGAGTTACGGCTGCAACTCTCGACCCGTTTCGATATCCATAACAGACCAATCAAATTGCTTGGCAAGTCGTACAATCGGAAGCCAAGCAATCTCTTCCTCAACAATCGACAATAGCATTTGTTGGATTGGGTCATCGTCAGGAGGAAGTTCAATACGGATTCCCGGCCCCCAGAGAGTGTCACCTCCCTCGACTTCTGCAGAGGTATTAAACTGAGAGAGAGATCGCACTATTTCATCACGGGTTCCTAGTGGAACACGTTGTCCATCAGTTCCTGCTGTGCGTGATTGAATGACAAATTGTTTGTTCATGATCTTTTGCTCGAGTCATTAAGCAGGTAGGATACAGTGTCAATGAGTCGATCGAGCCCAACAGGTTTTGTCAGGTATCCTGCAACACCTAAGGATTTGGCGTAAGCCATGTGCCGTTTACCTTGATTTGCTGTCACCATGACCACAATGGGTGGGTGTTCCATTCTTTGGAACTCTTCTAGTACAAGAAAACCCGACCGCTTTGGGAGCATCATGTCAAGGATGACAATCTCTGGTTGTGCCGATTGACACACAGAAACCGCCTCGGTGCCATCGGTTGCTGTTCGAGTTGTTGCACCTTCGGCACGCATAGCCAACTCGAATGACTCGAGAATGTCGATGTCATCATCAACAATTAAAATTGTATAACCATCTAATTTCATCACGAAGTGTTAATGGTAACAATCAACCAGGGTTTCAAGTTCTTGATTCGTCATCCAAGGAAGAGATTCAAGTTGTTGTATGAGTTTATTTGGCATTGGTTTTTGTTCTCTTTCAAATTTCGGTCTACTCTTCCAGCGTCGGTGTAACCACAGATACTGTTCTGGTGCATTCCGTATCATCTGCTCTATAGCCCTATTGTACCTCGCTGTAATGTAGTAGAGGGGATCAGATTGTTCCTTCCACTCCTCAGGAGAGATAAAGTCAGTGACAGAGATCTCATATTTAAATTGTCCATGTAATCGCTTTGCATGAACTGCAGCGATTGGGATGTCATATCTCATTGCGAGTAATCCAATTGATTTATATGTTGAAGCAAGCCGGCCAAAAAATGGCACGAACATGCCCCTATCGCCAGCATTTTGATCTGCAATAAAACCGATGTTAGTATTATTTTGGATTAAATCTTGCATAACAGTCACCCCACCCCATTTCGTGATAATTTGCAATCCATATCGTTCTCTGATTCCAAGTATCCAATCGTTAATAAGGCGATTATCTAGGGGTCTAGCAAGAGCAGCAATTGGGTAGTCCATCACAGAAAGGGCATACCCAAGAAGTTCCCAATTACCACAGTGTCCTGTAATAAAAATAGTCGGTTTCTTGTGAGCAAGACGTTCTGCAACTCTTTCGATATTTTTAAATTCAATATACTTTTGCCACGTTCTAGGCGTGATAAGCGAGGGCATCTGAACACCCTCTGCAACAAATAGTTGGAACATGTGTTCCATCGATTTTTTTGTAAGCGAACGCACATCTTCGTCGGACAAATCTGGAAAACTCGCTCGAATATTTCCACTTGCTCTCTCTCTTCTTTTTTTTTCTAGTTGATAATACAACCTTCCAATTGCCTTACTCGATTGCATATTCAATTTGATTGGACAACATCCAACAAGAGTAGCAATAGCTCTTAGGGGAATATACTGTGACCAAAGGGTTAGTGTTGATTGATTGCGTGCCATGGCATAACCAGAAGCCCGACTCAAGGATTATTTGCGATGTTGACCGGTAAGGACATGTAGGCGATTCGCAGTCAAGATTGGAACTTGTGCTTGTTTGGCCTGTTGACGTAAAGATTCATAATCTTCGTATGCTCTCTGTTGTTTTGCATACGCGTCATACATCGCATTTGAAGCACCTCGACTTGGCTTGTGCGTTGGTTTTCGAGGCGAAATTCCCAGTACCAGGAAATCTAAATCTCCTGGGATGACACCGGTATCTTCAACAAGAACGCCACCCCATCGGATTATTTGATCTTTGATGAATATGTTATCTGTTTCTGGATCGCCATCACCATCTGCATCAAAGTAGCCGTGCACCACAAACGAGAATTTATAATTTGGATCATAGATGGGATTTACAATAACATTTCCGCGAACAATTGGTTGGCTTGATGTTGAGCGTGTAATTTTTGCAGTTGATGTTGTGGGGCCAACCTTCACAACCTCAACAGTTGCTTTGCCGCGAGGGAGTTCGCCTTTTTCGTCATGACGGAGTTGAGAAGAAGATTCATAAATATCAAACTTCATTCCGAGTGTGACATGATCATTCTCACCACGATCAAGAAATACATCATTTCCAGAACCAACCTCAAGAACTGTTCCGTCGACAAGTAGAGATGGATCAACAGAGCTCATTCGATTTGAATTTATTTTTCCACGCAAATCATCAATGGTGCTTTGCAAGCGAGCCTTTTCCTCTCGAAGTTCTTCTACATCTTTATCAAGATCTTTGATGCGTTCAAGATTTTCTTCCCGTACGCTGTTTAGTCGATCTTCTCGGCTTGTAAAGTAATCCTCTGCCTTGACGTTTAGTTCTTTAGACTCATCTTGGACATCTTTCCACTCGGTCTTGACTTGTTCGACTTCTGCTTCTTTATTCTGGTTTAATTCATTAATTTGGTCATTGAGCGATTCGATTGTGTCATGAGCGCTTGCAAGTTCCTTCACTCGAGAATCCAACTCTTGTTGTCGAGATTTGAGTTGGCCTTGTAAATTTGTGACAGTCATTGCAAGGGGGCTACTAGTTGAAACGATTCCAGAAAACTGGGAATTTAACTGTTCAAGTGTTTCCGAAGGATTGCCTGTCAGCATTTTGTTTCGTTGTTCTAGTTGTTCATTGAGGTATCCAATGACAGATTGATTAGCACTTTTTGCTAGTGAGACTATTTTTTGAACTGAGTCATTGGCACGTTCTCCGGTTGTTGCATATACCTGTAATGAATCTTCTGCTTTCTTGATGTTTTCGATTTGCTCTCGGTTTCCAGCATAAAAGACAATGCTCAGAACGAGCAAAAAGACTGTTGCGAGAACAAAAACAACTAAAGAAACGATGACGCCAGTGCCAGCGCCGCTACGAATAGCCATAGTAAACACTCCAATTTTCGCAATCAGGATTTCGGCTGAAAGCGGTAAAAGACAGGTGGGCAACAGAACGCCCATTCAATGATTGGACAGTTTCTGTTCTTTACACGCACCCGTCAAGTTCAAATTTGCCTCGGATTCCATTTCTATAGCGAAAACTTCGTTTTCAAATAGGTCAAAGGCGGTATGGCGGAAAATGAACCCAGTTTAGACGCTTTCATGCGGGTTATCAAAAAACCGATTGCTTGGTATCATGAACCAATTACGGCGAACGAATGAAGTATACGCCCATTTGCAGAAAGGTCATAAAAATGCCCGTATTACCACAAGACGTCCATTCAGTACTAAGTAAATATCAACTCGTAGATGGCTACAACATGGTTGTTGACCTTGAGAGGTCACATGGAGTGTGGATGCACGATTCTGCAAGCGGTAAAGAATATTTAGACGCCTTTACTTGTTTTGCGTCTTGGCCACTTGGGTTCAATCATCCCGAATTGATGGGATCTCCTTTTAGCGAAGAAGTATTAAAAGTATCTCGAAACAAGGTCGCAAATTCAGATATATATACGACCGAGCTCGCTGAGTTTGTTGAAGCATTCAGTTCTAAAGTAACTCCCGAAGAATACCCACATCATTTTTGGATTTCAGGTGGAGCACTTGCGGTAGAGAACGCATTGAAAACAGCATTCGACTGGAAAGCAAGAAAATTAGGAAGAACGGATTTTCTAGATAACGTCAATGATCTTGTAGTGTTACATTTCAATCAGGCATTCCATGGTCGAAGCGGCTACACAATGAGTTTAACAAATACGCTCCCTGATAAAGTGGGGTTATATCCAAAATTTGATTGGCCACGAGTTTCAAACCCTTTCTGTGTCTTTGATAACGAGGGTCAAATTATAAATGACATCGAAGCTGCGGAGCAACAAGCATGTGCAGAGATAGAACGAGCATTCGATGCACACGAGAATCGAATCGCTTCCATTATTATTGAGCCGATGCAAGGAGAGGGAGGGGACAACCATTTTCGGAACGAGTTCCTTGAAAAACTTCGCCAATTTGCAGATGAGCGAGAGGCACTATTAATTTTTGACGAAGTACAAACTGGTTTTTACGGTTCGGGTAAACCTTGGTTTTGGCAACACACTACAGTTAAACCCGATGTTGTAAGTTTTGGGAAAAAATCTCAAACGTGCGGTATTTATGCGAATCGTAGAGTTGATGAAATTTCGGATAATGTTTTTGAGCGATCAAGTCGAATTAATTCAACATGGGGGGGTAACTTGGTTGACATGGTTCGATGTACTCAATTCATCAAAATTATCGAACGGGACAATATTGCAGAACAAGTGATCGAAGTTGGTAACCATGTCGTCTCAAATCTAAGGTCAATGGCAGAAGAGTTCGACACAATATCAAGTGTTCGAGGTACTGGATCATTAATTGCATTTACGCTTCCAACCCCAGAACACAGGGCAACGATGTTGAAGTCCCTGATGGATCAATCAGTGATTGCTTTGCCATGTGGTACTCGTTCAGTGCGCTTTAGATTACCTCTTGTGATGACAGTGAATGACGCTGATGAACTTCTTACCCGAACCCGAGATGCCGTTGCTGCTATGGCAGCAGTTGTGTAATCACGTTGCTAAGTGCAGCAGCAATTAGTGAGCATCTGGACACACGTACAGCAGCAATCGAGGTCGCAGCACTTTTAGAAAAGGCCATGGCAGGTCCGACAGACCTTGTGTTTGTATTCGCAAGTTTTCATCACCGAGAATCTTTTGAAGAAGCCGTCGCCGACATTAGGCAAACGTTAAACCCAAAAACTATTATTGGTGTAACAGCAGAATCGGTGGTTGGGTGCGATTTAGAACTTGAAGGCGTTGCAGGATTATCTGCAATAGCAATGAGTTTGCCCAACGTCACGGTTACTCCTTGGACGACTACACCCAAGAAGCCAGTCCCAATATCCCGTCCAGACGAGATTCCAGAGTGGATTGGTTTACAAGAAGATACGAAAGCGGTCTTCTTATTTGCAGACCCATTTTCAACCCCTATTACCCGCTTGTTACCCGCTCTTGTAAATTGTCGAGGCGAAGATACCCCGACCCCCATCATCGGAGGAATGGCGTCTGGTGCATCTCAAGCAACCTACAACCGCCTAATACTCAACGATCAGGGGATAAGAAGTGGTGGAATTGGACTTACAATGTCAGGACATATTCAAGTGGACTGTATTCTGAGTCAAGGGTGTAGACCGATTGGCTCTCATTACAGAGTAACAAAAGTAGACGGAAACGTTGTCCTTGAACTTGGGGGAAAGCCAGCACTAGAAGTCTTACACGGTCTTGCCAACGACGTGAATGAGTACGAACGCGAGTTGCTCGGCGGTGGCTTACTTCTGGGCAGTGTTATCGATGAGCAAAAAAGTCACTTCGGGCGTGGTGATTTTTTAGTGAGATCAATCTTGGGTGTGGATCGAAAGAGAAAAGGAATTGCTGCTGGAGAGTTTTTCCGGCTTGGAAAAACAGTTCAATTTCACGTTCGAGATGCTCAGACAGCGGTAGAAGATTTACAATTGTTGCTAGATGCGCAGCAACTTGATGTTGGTCCATTTGGCGGGCTTTTAGTCACGTGTAATGGTAGGGGAAGAAATTTGTTTCATGAAGAAGATCACGATCTTACAATCATCCGAGAGCGACTAGGCGAAGTTCCAATTTCGGGCTTCTTTGCCGCAGGAGAAATTGGTCCGATTGGCGGAAGATCGTTTCTCCACGGACACACAGCTTGTTTAACACTTTTTAGAACGCCAACGAACGTATAGGTTATTGGATTGAATGCAATTTAAGATACTGACCTTCTCGGATAAATGAGACGGAACGGTATTCATAATCACGAGCAACCCTTGGGACAAGGGAATGGATAATTTCACTTCCTCTCTCAGATACAACGACATCACCGCTGCTTATCCCTCCGTGGATTCTTAATAATGTTTTTGCTATTTCACGTCGGTTCGCATTGAAATATGATTCAAACTTGGCGAACCCATTCTCTTGTTGCTCATAGAATTGTTGTGTTTTTGCGCTGATTAACTGCTCGTACAGCACCTTCCAGTTTCGGTCACGTAAACAAGTGAGTGAATGTTTTAGGACATGTTCGGGGAGAATTGCTCGAAGTGTTAGCTCTCCGGTGATGATGTCTTTCTCTTCAAGAGTGATTGTTTCTAAATAATCTTGAACTGCAACACTTGTTGTATCGTTTGATGTACTGAACTTCATAATGGTGCCATCTTCTCGCCGATGTTCATTTGGAAGCCTGCCAGAGAGCGCTGTGTGCCAACTTGGTCGCTGTCGATATTCGACGGTTTGAGATTTACAGCCAACGCAGAGAAGTAGAAGGAGGAGGGCTGGTGAATTGAGGAACATTAATGTTCCGCCACATTTGGTCCGGCTTCTAATTCAAAAATAAAAGGGGAAACCCATAATTGACTTGTTCCAGTTTGACGTTTACTCGTCCACATTAACCATTTTCCACTGGAGTCAAATACTGGAAGACCATCGAATGATTCTTCATGAGTAATCCGTCTTCGACGAATTCCATATCGGGTAGTGCCATTCGTTTCGCCACTATCAGCATCGCAAACAAAAAGTTCATAGTTATGGTGGCCTATTTCACTTGTTGCATAAATGAGAAATCGGTTGTTCGGATGCCAAAACGGCCCCCAGTTGACGTGTTCATTGTCGGTAAGTTGATATTCTTTCCTAATCCCAACAATAGAACCGGTTTCGTCGAAAGCTAGTTCTGCGACATAGAGTTGGAGCAAATCATTGCCTCTTCGATCTGAACGGTAGACAATTCGTTTCCCATCTGGGGAAAAGAATGGACCGCCGTCGTATCCCTTGTCACCCACGATGAGTCGAGATATGCCCGTATGTAAATCGGTGATGTAAATGTCACCCGAGCCGGTTGCCAGAGAACAATAAAGAAGATGCCTGCCGTCTGGGCTCCATGATCCTTCAGCCAGATAATTTTCATGGTCAGTAACTAGTGGACTGAAAGAATTTTCCTCCAGATCAAACGAAGTGATATTCATTGCAGGGGGAAACGCCCAGCGATACCGATTAGAACCACGTTGATACCCCGGAGTTTCTTCATTTATATGAGAAGTCATCGTTGTTGCAAACAAGACTAGATTTTCATCCGTTGGGTGAAACCATCCACATGTATTTGCAGAGTTGATTGGACTAATTTGCTGGATGTCTACCAGTCCAGTAATCGCACCATCTCTGTCAAATGTTAAGGCACCAATGTACATCCCGTATTCTTCGTCTGGTTCTTCCCCTTCGTCTGGATGTTCAATCGCTTGAAAAATGACACGTTTCGTAGCTGGGTCAAAATAGGATTCGCCGGCCTTTAGGAAGACAGAAGGATCGGTAAGCAAAATTGGTGTACCGATTGCTTCTTTTTCATTCGGATGAAGAGAGGGGGTAGACTGAATGAATATTGAAAGAACGAGTGACGTACAATGTAAGATCATCGGAGAATTCCTTGAGCAATCGAACTACGTATCATACCCCCCCTATCTATTTACCGCATGGAATTCCTGTTCTTTACCATGACGATTACATTGTTGTTTTAGATAAACCAACGGGATTGCTTAGCGTAAAAGGAATTGGATTGGATAAAATTGACTGTCTTGCGGTTCGGGTTGCTTCAGCCATTGAGGGTGCTTTGATTGTGCATCGTCTTGATATGGATACATCGGGAGCGATTGTAATGGCGAGGGATGCAGATACGCACCGTGAACTGAGCAGGCAGTTTCATGATCGGGAAGTAGAGAAGGTGTATGTTGCTGAAGTAGGGGGGCTTGTGAAAGACGATTATGGATGTATTGATATACCTATCAGAAAAGATTTGGATCATCCTCCAACACAGTGTGTTGATTTCGAACAAGGCAAACCATCACAAACCCGTTGGAAGGTTCTTCAGAGAAAAGAAAATAGTACACGTCTCGAATTACGACCAATTACAGGACGCTCACACCAACTTAGAATTCACCTACGTGAGCTTGGCCATCCAATTCTTGGGGACGATTTGTACGCGCCACCTGAATTACAGGCGATGTCTAACCGCCTCATGCTCCACGCCCAGTCATTGACATTTACTCACCCGAAATCTGGCGATCGCCGCATGCTCACTTCTGCATGCCCCTTTTGACCCCATCCGGCTCTGAGCCGAGGTGCGCTGAAACTCCAGCGCAAGAAAAAACGCCATCGTTTCTGGGGTGATAAAACGCATTCTGCAGTTGTCTGGGAGTCGAAATCGCACCAGCGATTATTGGCTCTGAGCCGAGGTGCGCTGAAACTCTAGCGCAAGAAAAAAGGCACGAATCACTACGATTCGTGCCTGTACCCCGTCCGGGATTCAATTAGTCACTGCTAGTACCACTTGGTTCTGGCTCAGGTTCACTGGTTTCTTCTTTTTTAGAAGCAGAAAAGAACAAGTGGTCGTCCTCTTCCTTTTGTGAGACCGAAAGGTGTTGACCTTCGCTGTAATCGCCACTGAGTAACGCTTCTGCAAGAGGGTCCTCGATGTATGTCCCAAGTGCACGACGTAGGGGGCGAGCACCGAAGTCAGGATTGTAGCCCTTCTCGATGAGGAAATCTTTTGCGGCTTGGTCGAGTTCCATCGTAAGTCCCTTTGCCTCGAGCCGCTTCATTATCTTCGCGAGTTCAATATCAATGATTTCGTATAGGTCATCTTTTGTCAGAGGTTTGAAGACAATCACATCATCAAGTCGGTTTATGAATTCTGGTCGGAAGAATTTTTCAGTTTCACTGAGTAACTGTTTCTTCAGAGTTTCATAATCCATCACCTCTTCACGTTTGCCGAAGCCAAAAGATTGACCACCCTTAATCAAATCAGATCCAATGTTCGATGTCAGAATAATAATTGTATTTCTGAAATCGACTTGCCTGCCAAATGAATCTGTTAGCCGTCCTTCCTCCATGATTTGTAACAACATATTGAACACGTCACCATGCGCTTTCTCGACTTCATCAAACAAAACCACTGCGTATGGTTTGCGACGAATTTTTTCAGTAAGTTGCCCACCTTCTTCGTAACCAACATATCCAGGAGGCGCACCAACCAATCGAGAGACTGTGTGCTTCTCCATGTATTCAGACATATCAAGATATACAAGAGAATCAGCATCTCCAAACATGAACTCAGCAATAGCTTTTGCAAGTAATGTTTTTCCAACGCCAGTTGGTCCAAGGAAAAGGAATGAACCCATCGGACGGTTTGGATCTTTTAAACCGCTTCGTGACTTCCGAATCGCTTTCGCAATTTGTGTAATACCATCGTCTTGACTGATTACAGTTTGATGCAATTCTTCTTCAAGTTGTAACAATCTTTGTGATTCTGCTTCTTCTAGGCGAGTGAGAGGTACACCAGTCATACTTGAAACAACTTCGGCGATGATATTCTCATCGACAATGCTGGTAATCTCGTTCATTTGTTCACGCCATTCTTTTTGAAGCCCATCTTTTTTTGATCGAAGTTGTTCAGCTTCATCCCTAAGAGAGGCGGCCTGTTCATAATCAGCATTTTTTACTGCTTCGTCTTTTTTCACTTTAAGCAGTTCAAGTTGTTCTTCTATATCAGCCATAGAGGGCGGTTTTGTCATTGATTTCAGACGCACACGAGCACCGGACTCGTCAATAACATCGATAGATTTATCTGGTTGTACTCGATCCGAGATGTAGCGATTAGAGAGTTCAACAGCTGCCAGAATAGCTTCGTCTGTAAACTTCACTCGGTGATGTTGCTCATATCGTTCCCGTAAACCTTTAAGAATTTCAATCGTATCTTCATTGTTCGGAGGATTCACAGCGATAGATTGGAACCGTCGTTCAAGAGCATTGTCTTTTTCGATGTACTTACGATATTCATCAAACGTTGTCGCGCCGATACATTGAATTTCCCCGCGAGATAGCGCAGGTTTCAAAACATTCGATGCATCAATGGCACCTTCTGCACCACCCGCACCAACAAGGGTATGGAGTTCATCAATAAAAAGTAAGATATTCTTTGCTCTGCGTACTTCGTTCATCACAGCTTTAATTCGTTCTTCAAACTGCCCACGGTACTTTGTGCCAGCAACCATCATTGCAAGGTCGAGCACGACAACACGACGATCGTGCAGAAGATCAGGCACATCACTCGATATGATTCGCTGGGCGAGCCCTTCAATGATTGCAGTTTTCCCAACGCCTGCCTCACCTAGAAGAACAGGGTTGTTCTTAGTACGCCGACAAAGAATTTGAACAAGCCGTTCAATTTCTTTGTGCCGACCGATGACCGGGTCGAGTTCATCTTTCTTTGCGAGTTCAGTTAAATCTCTTCCAAAACTATCAAGAGCTGGGGTTTTGCTCTTGCCACGTCTTGGGGATGGGTTTGGACTGTCACCCTGTGGCTCCATGTCTTCTTCATCTATATCTTCAATTTGCCCAACACCCGCACCAAGCAGGTTCAAAACCTCTTCACGAACATCTTCAAGTTTCAGACCAAGGTTCATGAGCACTTGTGCTGCTACACCATCTTGCTCTCGAAGAAGCCCCAGAAGCAAGTGTTCAGTACCAACATAATTGTGGTTGAGTGAACGCGCTTCTTCAATTGCATATTCAATCACTTTTTTCGCACGAGGTGTTTGTGGAAGTTTACCCATTGTGACCATATCAGGGCCACTCTTGACAAGTTTTTCGACTTCAAGCCGAACCTTGCGTAAGTCAATTTCTAAGTGTTTGAGTACGTTTGCACCAACACCCGAGCCCTCTTTCACGAGCCCAAGAAGGATGTGTTCGGTTCCGATGTATTCGTGGTTAAATCGCTGGGCTTCTTGGTTTGCAAGAGCCATTACTTTTCTAGCACGATCTGTGAGTCGTTCAAACATATTTCAATTCTCCACCCCCATGATACGCGGGAAACGCTTCCAAGGTGCGCACAACGGTACGAACCCTATATTACAATCGGTGCAACTTGCGTTCCATTTTAAAAGTTCTAAAGATAATGAAAGAAAAAGGTCAATTCCTGTAAAAAAAGGTGTCTGAACCTTTATCTTAGACCCACGAATTTGACGTCTATGCCAAAGTGGCGGGATATTCAATCTGACCGTGCCTAAGGTGCACGACCAAATCTCCTCGAGTTGCAATATCCATATTGTGGGTGACAAGTACAATCGCTAGTCCATCCTGATGAAGTTGACTGAGGGTATCAAGAATTTCGTTACCAGTCTCTTCATCAAGATTACCCGTGGGCTCATCCGCTAGTAATACGCTTGGGTCATTCATTAACGCTCTGGCAATTGCAACACGCTGACGTTCACCCCCTGAAAGTTCACGAGGGCGATGGTGAAGTCGATGCCCGAGCCCAAATTGCTCGAGAAGCGCGGTTGCTCTTTTTTTGGCAGACGAAGAAGATTGTAATAAACGCCCAATCATCGAAGGAAGTGTCGTGTTTTCGATCACCGTAAGTTCAGGAAGAAGGTGATAAAACTGAAACACGAAACCCACCTCTAGATTTCGATATTGATTAATAAATCGGTTTGTTTGAGTCCAAACCGAGTTCCCCCTAAAGAGAACATCCCCACCATCCTTATCAGGTCTATCAAGTCCACCCAACAAGTGCAACATCGTTGACTTTCCCGAACCACTTGAGCCAAGAATAGTCACCCATTCTCCCTGTGCAACTGTAAGCGAGGCGTCAAGTAAAACGGGCACACTTGCCTGACCAAGTTGGTATGTTTTCTGTAAGTGACGACCTTCAAGTATTGGCACGTTCGGGTGATTATTCATGACGAAGTGCCCTCACTGGATCAGTATCAGCAGCTTTTGCAGCAGGAATTACAGCACCGAGTAAACAAAAGAGAACTGCGCCACAAACCGTGACGATGCTAGATGGCCAATCTAATTCATTTGGAATGACAGAGAAGTAATACACCGAGGCATCCCAAATAACCAGCCCACCAATGTGCCGAATGAATAGAACTAATACACCTACACCACAAAAAGTAACGAATCCAAGGGAGCCCAATACAATAGGCAACATGTTTCCGGTTCTAATTTTTGAAAAAGTGAATACTGCAACGCAAGCAGAAATGACGAATGCACCAACTGCTATGCCTAATGGAGGATTTCCCATCGACTCGTGAATTGCATTGATATTTTTTGTAATGAACCAACCGAGGAAAAGACCTAGCGCCGAACCGATTACACCAATAATTAAACTGTATTGCAAGAAAATCCAAACAATGCTACTTCGTGAAGCACCGATGCTTCGGAGGATGCCAATATCTCTTGTTTTTTCATACACGATGGACCAAAATATTGAAAGAATCAACGCTGCAACCACAAGATACACAATCGAAAACAACGTTCGCATCAGTTCTCTTTCTTTTTCAACAGGTCCAGTGAACCGTCGCTGTTGTTCTTCCCAAGTATGAATCGTTAAACCGGGATCACTTCTTGCTGGGGGCAACACAACTTCATCACTTGACAATTGAGCAAGAAATTCATCGTACATGCTGATAATTTTTTCTTGAAGTGCTTCTGCAGTGATGTCATTTGTTCCACGAACAAGCACACTTGTAACTCTTGCAGGATCAACTCCAATGACAGTTGTTGGATCGTCAACATCAATTATTTCAGCTCGATCAAGGTGAAGTAATTCTTGTGCGACTCCAATTGGGACAAAAACTCTTGATTCATCAATCATAAAAACCCCAGATTGAAACTCATTGACAAAAGGAAGAATGCGCGATTCTGGTTCGATGATTCCACCCTGCGAATCAACAGGGAGCATCGTGAGCGTGGCTTCGAATCGAGGCAGCCACCAATAGTCATTTCTGATTACTTGATACGTGCCATCCTTTTGCCGTTCGTTTCCCTCCGAAACATGGAGACCAGAAACAATTCCATCTTTACCGTTTTGAGAGAGAGCAAGCCCTTGCTGGAGCAGTGCCCCAGAATCAGTGAGTCGTTCGTCAACTTGCAGTAGTGCTTCCCATTGATCTTCATTTAAATACTCCTTTACATCTGACCAGAATGAAACAGGGTGTATGTTCATGGAGTGTGAAGCATTGTTGACAAGAACTACAAATGAGTTCCACCGTTCGTCATCCATACTCTCCTGTAGTAAACTTTGGTTTGCAGTAATTGCATCAAAGAGCAGCCAATCGCGTTGGTTCTCTGTTGGGGTTTTCCATTGTAAAGACTCATCAAAAGAGGTTACTTTCGCAAACGAACTTGGCTCGATTCCCCAAACCTGCACAGTCTCACTTTGTTTTGCTTTGGAATCAGGATAAGGCATTTGTAACAACCCCCAGCCATCAACCACTGGGGTGGCAGCAAGTACATCTTCATCTTGATTGAGATGTTGTACGAGTTTTTCGTAATGTGGGATGCCAGAAATGCCATACGTGATGATGACATCACCCATCAACGTTTTTCCTGATGATTGCACCATGTTTAAAAAACCAGACATCACTGATACAACAACGATGACAAGTGCAACGCAAAGTGCAACTGCTGCGACTGCAATAAACGGGATGACCCTGCTTGTTAAATATCTTGTTGTGAGAAGTGTTTGGTACATAGATTGAGCATCGTACTATCTTGATGGGTTTCTAGAATGTTCTGCTATATTTTGTGGGCATCCAATATCTGCGACGAAAACCTCTCCAATAAATTGCTTTGCCGATTGATTTTGGAATCCTAATTTCTTCCCAAAGAAAGTGATTGTCAAGTTTGCCTGAATACAACAACCAAGCGGCTTTCCACTGTCGCAATCCAATCCAGATGGGATATCGAGTGAAATACAATGGATATTGGACGTATTGCAGCACTTAATCGCGCTTGCATATTCTCCCTGCACTGTTCGATCAAGCCCAATTCCAAAAATAGCGTCAATACAGAGAGAAGCTTTTGAATATTGCTCCTCATCCCACTCAGAGACTTGAATTTTCATTGCTGCACAAATTGATGCATTTGTCTTTGCTTCTTTTGAGTTCGGTTCTCCAAACCGAAGAATTCGCACGTGACAACCAGCATTAAAAAGATGGCGAGCAACAGCATACCCATCACCCCCATTGTTTCCTCTTCCACAGAGGATTACGGTGTCAGTCCAATTTTCGTTTGTCGTGTGATCCAGAATAATCGCCGAAGCATTCTTAGCGGCATTTTCCATCAGCACAATACTTGGGATTCCAAACTGCTCAACGGCATCCTGGTCAATTTTTTCCAATTCCGTTCGAGAATAATATAGTTCGTCACAATTGTTTCCGATGGCATTCATCCTTGTACGGATGATAACGAGGTAACATACAACGAGATGGCTGCGATCGAACTTACCTCATATATTCTCGGTTTTGTAAATGTTGTATCACTCTGCCTATGGCTAGGGATTGCATATCGACTATATGTTATGGCACGTTCGAAATCAACCATTCGTGAAGGCCTTCAGTTGCCAATTCCACAAGATGTCTCTGTAAGTATCGTTGTTCCTGCGCATAATGAAGATCGTGTGATTGATCGATGCGCTACGTCTCTGCGCAATCAATCACACTCAAATATTCAAATTATTTTTGTGCTAGACCGCTGCTCAGATCTTACCCTTGAAATTCTACAGAAGCATGCAACAGAAGATGACAGGATTACTATTGTCGAAAATAGTGACTGCCCCGAAGATTGGGCAGGGAAGTGCAATGCAGCTCGGCTTGGTGCAGAACGAGCAACTGGGGATTGGTTGCTGTTTACAGATGCTGATACACAGTTCGATTCAGATCTTGTCCGTTTTTCAGTTGCATCAGCAATCAAGCGAAACGCATCCTTGCTGAGTATTCTTAGTTCGCTCACAATCACAAAAACATTCGAGAAGATTGTTCAACCGATTGCTGGGACGTTTCTTGTTCGGCAATTCCCTGTCGATCGGATCAATAGGGAACACCGTTCCAGACCATTTGCCAACGGCCAATTTTTGCTTTTTGAAAGAAGCACCTATGAATCGATAGGCGGGCACAATGCAGTGAAAGATGATTTGCTTGAAGACATAGCATTTGCTCGAGTGATACATGCCAATGGAGGCAAAGTTCAAATGTTGTTTGCAGATGGATTTCTTCGGTGTTCAATGTATCCGACATTTGAAGCCTTCAAGACAGGGTGGAAACGTATTTATATTGAAGCAAGTACTCGAAATGTAAATCGTTTACGTCGTAGCGGCGTGCTTGCAATTATTGTTTCGATTCTATTGCCAGTTGCAGGTGTGGCTGGAGTAGTTGTTGGTGTTGATCAATCTGCATTTCTATATTGGCTATCAATTGCTTCTCTCTTGTCATGTGCCTTTGTAATAGGGTGGTTGTACAAAATGAATAATGCCCCGATTGTGTATGGGGTGTTCGCCCCGATAGGCGGTTTGGTTGTTGCGAAATTATTTTTTGATGCCGCTTCAATGTTAAAACACAGAAAACCAATTCACTGGGGTGGACGAGAATATATATTGGAGCCAAAATCATGAAGCGTATTCTGCTTACAAATGATGATGGTATTAGAGCACCGGGCATCATTGCTCTTCACAAAGCACTTGAGGGATTTGGTGAACTTGTTGTTTTTGCTCCTGAGACAGTGCAGTCTGCGATGAGTCATGGAATCACATACACGAAACCACTCATGACACAACGAGTAGAAGTTACCGATTCGATGACCGGCATTGCTGTGGATGGACGACCTGCAGATTGTGTAAAACTCGCAATGCGAGCATTGTGGGAAGAACAATTTGGCGAAGGTGAAAAGCCCGATCTTACAATCAGCGGGATGAATAGTGGGGCGAATGTTGGAATCAACATTATTTACTCAGGCACAGTAGCAGCTGCAATCGAATCAGCATTTTTGGGAGTGCCTGCAATTGCTGTTAGTTTATATTTAAAAAATCGAGACAATATCTGCTACGACCGCGCTGCACAGATTGCAAGAACAATCATAGATCGCACTGTAGAACATGAACTTAAATTACATGAAGTGATTAATATCAATATTCCAGTTTGTGAATCATCAGACATGCCAATGCCCGAAGTAAAGGTTGTGGACATGAACGCAGCGGGTGATTTGGGACATTACGATAAGCGTGTGTCACCTGATGGTCGAACGTATTATTGGGCTGCAGGGGACGGCATGTCATTTGCTCATACTGCAGAGGGCAGCGATGTCGAAGCTCTGAAGCAGGGGCACGCAACTGTAACACCTCTTAATTATGTACTCACCGATACAAGTCGCATGAACGTGTGGAAAGAAAGACTCGAAGGGGTCATTCAGTAGTTTATTTGTACTAATGACAACCCCCCCCTTAGTAACTCTTCATTCCGAAAATGTAATATGGATTGTGATGTTAATCGTTTCTTCATCTTCAAGTGCTTCGATTCTGTCACCAGAAGCCCTCCATCGATACAAACTTGCTTCAAGTGTTCGATCAATTGAACTACTTCCAGTGCTAAACAAAATTTTGACACTCTTTGGTCTCCCATTATTGCCAATTTGCAACTCCGCAACTAGATCGCTTGGTGCATTCGTAACGAGTTGATTTGCTGTGAAAGAAGGTCTTCTTGGTCGAAGCACGATTCCCTCTGTCGCGAGAGGTTTACCCTTTTTCCATTGATCAGGAGAAATTTTTACAATTGATGTCGCTTCAGAGTCCCGATCAGATGGGCTTCCATCGGTAGGAACAATTGCAATTTCACTAGAAGTGGGAACAACGGCAGATGTTTCTTCCTGCTCTATTTCCACAACTTCGTTTGAGGGGGTTGTGATTTCAATTCCTTGAAGTATTTCAAGAAATTGCGATGCCATCTCAGTAAATGGTTTTGAAATTTCTTGAAGCGAAGTGATTGCTGCGACCGTTTGATTGAGATTTGCAACATCAGTATCAATTTTCATATCAGCTTGTTCAATATGTGCGAATCGAGCGCGTTGTTCCTCGTATTCTTCATACCCAATCCAAGTTAAGGTTGACTCTTTTGAGTTGTCGATGCCCAATTCGATTTCCGGTTTTTCAGTAGAAGGTGTTTTGAGGTGTGTTGCTTTTGCAGGCGGAAGATATGCCATTGGTGGTTTCTTTGCATATACAACAGGTAAAATTACTAGGTGTAAACCAATCGAAAGAAATAGAGCAACAAGAATAACAACGTTTTCACGGAGAATCATTTGTTGTTTCCTTTTGCTTAGGTGCACCCACTAAAAATATTTCTGCACCTTCATGTCGCAATCTATCCCACGTTCCTGTTAATAATGGTCCTCGATCAAGTGTAGCTTCCCCGTCTTCAACTACAACATAAATTGCAGCATTTTGTTTCTCTTCAAGTTCTTGTCGTACAGCAGCAACTACGCCATCGAGTCCTACGACTGATTTGTTGACGTAAATGTTCCCATCTATAGCAATCGTGACAGAAATTGTCGGTCGCGGTTCCGCAGGAGTACCAGAGGTATACGATTCAAGTGGAACCGGAAGCACCTCAGCTCGCACCATTAGAACCATTGCATAAATAAAGAAAGTCAAGAGCAAAAAAACCACATCGATGAGTGGCAAAATCTCAACGCGGGTTTCATGTTCACTGCGACGGATGGGTCGCATCTATCATTCCTCAAATGTAAGGCTTGCGAGTGCGACAGGTGTATTTTCAATAAACTCAAAGACTTGGTCTAAGCCAGTTGCAAGCATTGTTGACCAGATTGAATCAGAAATATTGCAAATAATCATCCGCCGATCTTTTGTGTGAAGGAGTTTTTTAATTTCAATCAATGCACCAAGATTTGATGAGTTTAAGTTTGAAACATTTTGTAAATCGATGACTGTGTGGTGGAATGATGCGTTCTCGTTTTTAAGGTTAGAAAGCACTGCATCTGTGTCTTCAGAGAAATCCGGCTCGTCAAGCAGTTCAAGGATAAGAATGTCATCGTTCCACTGGTTTAATGTCATACTGCAAGGATACAGTATTTAGCCATCAGTTGGAATCACGATGTAGCGGGAATTTCCGACTCGATGGTTGTATCAATTGCTTCTATTTTTGCTGCGGCAATTAATCGATCGCCATCTTTAAGGTTGACTACCCTAACGCCCTTGGTATTTCGACCTATCGTGCTAATATCACTTGCTGGAATTCGAACAAGCATGCCCTTGGCGGTGATGAACATCAAACTGTCGTTATCCCGAACCGCTCGTATATCCGCAACAAGCCCATTTCGATCATCGGTTTTAATGTCCCTTCGACCCTTACCGCCCCGTGACTGCGCCCGCTTTGAACCATCTTCACTGTGAACAAGATACTCAAGCATCGGAGTTCTCTTGCCGTACCCGTTTTCAGTCATGGTCATCAGATCCATATCATCTTCTGCAAGAACAGCACCTACAACGCAGTCGCCTTCAGCAAGATTAATCCCCTTTACACCTGCGGCAGTTCTTCCCATGAGCCGTGCGTCACCCTCTTCAAACCGAATAGACATACCTTGCGAAGTACCCATCAACACATGGCAGTTTCCATCAGTCTTAATCACATCAACAAGGGAATCGCCATCGTTTAAACGAATGGCATGGATCCCACCGCGATTAACATTTCGGTATTCAGCAACCGCAGTTCGCTTGATTCGACCCATCGATGTTACAAAGACAAGATTATCTTGGCATGTGTCAAACTCTTTAATGTTCCGAAGGGTGACAATGTTCTCGCCATCTTTGAGGTTCAATAAATTCACAATCGCGCGGCCGCGACTTGTTCGTGTTGCTTCAGGTATCTGGTAGACCTTTAATCGAAATACTCGACCCGAATCGGTAAAGCAGAGCAGGTCATCATGTGTAGATGCGACAAAAATGTGTTCAATAAAGTCATCTTCTTTTGTTTCGCCACCTTTGATGCCACGTCCACCCCGACCCTGTTCTCGGAATGTGTCGGTAGGTAGTCTTTTGACGTACCCATGGTGTGAAATTGTGACACACACATCATGTTCAGGAATAAGTGCGCCAAAATCACAGGTGTCATCTTCACTTTCAACAAAGCCAGTCATGCGATCGGTTGCATACTTATCTTTCAATTCAATGCAATCTTCTCGAATGATGTCAAGCACCCTTCGTTCATCAGAGAGGATGGCGTTGTAGTCATCAATTTTTTCAAGAAGCTCAGCGTATTCGCTAGTTAACTTTTCAATCTCAAGACCAACAAGTTGAATCAAACGTAATGCGCCTATGGCATCCGCTTGGAGTTTGGAAAGTGAAACGCCATCTTTAGCAGTTTCAATTAATCGTTTCGCGATGAATTTTGCGTACTCATGTTTTTCGGGAATACAAAATTCTCTCTCCATGAGTTTGTCAATTGCTTCTTCCCGTGTTCGACTTCCACGAATAAGGGCTATGACTTCGTCGATATCACAGACTGCGTAAATCAATCCTTCAAGTCGGTGTGCTGCCTTGCTTGCTTCTCGAAGTAAAAATTCAGTTCGCCTTCGTATAACATCACGGCGATGGTCAATCCAACAATCAATGAGCCCACGGATGCCAAGAGTTTGTGGGCGGTTATTGACAAGAGCGATGTTAATCACCGACACGGTCGATTGAAGTGGGGTGTATTTATATAGTTGTCGTTCAACCACATCTGGGTCAGCGCCTCGTTTGAGGTAAACCACAATTCGAGTTCGCCACTTCTTCCCAGAGAAGTTTTTGATGTCAGAAATGTCAGTAATGCGGCCGTTCTTGGCGCAATCGACAATTTTTTCGATCAAATTATTTTGGACGAGTTGATATGGAATTTCGTCAATAACAATCGCTTCGCGTTTGCCAATTGTTTCATGGTGAACCCGACCGCGAACTTGTAATTTCCCTCTTCCTGTACCGTAAGCGTCGATTATGCCCTGTTTTCCGACAACAAGCCCGCCAGTTGGGAAATCTGGGCCTTTGACGATGTCGAGTATCTTAGGGAGTTCAATTTCAGGGTTATCGATGGTGGCAACGATGGCATCGCAAATTTCACCGACATTGTGTGGTGGCATGGAACAAGACATTCCAACTGCGATACCACTTGAACCATTCACAAGTAAATTTGGAAATTTTCCCGGCAGAACGGTTGGTTCTTGTCTAGTTTCATCATAGTTTGGTTTGAAATCGACAGTCCCTAGTTTGATGTCATCTAACATCGAGACAGCAGCTGCTGTCATACGAGCTTCGGTGTACCGCATTGCAGCGGGTGGATCACCATCAATCGAACCGAAGTTTCCTTGCTTGTCCACAAGCATGACCCGCATCTTCCAATTTTGTCCCATGTTGACGAGTGTTGGATAGATGACAGACTCACCATGTGGGTGATAGTTACCCGACGTATCACCGGCGATTTTTGCACACTTTCGATGCTTGCGTCCGGGTGATAAATTCAAGTCATGCATCGCCACAAGGATGCGTCGCTGAGAGGGTTTAAGACCATCGCGTACATCAGGAAGGGCGCGATCCATGATGGTTGACATGGCGTATGTCAAGTAGCTGTCGTGCAACTCACGTTCAATAAGTTGGTCAATTACTTCGCCGATGTTGTTTTCAACTTCATCGTTTGTCGCGTCTTGATTCTGTTCTGGGGTATCGCTCATCGAGTCCTTAATAAGACCACATATTGTACCCTAGGAACGGTCGTTTCGCACCTGATTGATAAGTATTCAACCGAGACGTAAGAGAAGTAAATACTCTCGATTTCCAACCCCTTTTTTGCTTGACTTTTTGCCTTTGATTGGAGAGAGTGTTTCTCCAATAATTTCTAAATGAAGAGAAGCACACGTCTGTTTAACGCGTTGCAAAATTCGTTCGGCGGCTTCTTCGGTTAACCCTTCACCCACAGATTCATGAATTTTCTCCTCTTCACTTAATTCATAGTGTGGTTTTACAAGTGAAATGATGTGCCCCTTGCTCAGCCACCGCATTCCTGCAGGCAATGCAAGTTTTTGAGGCGTCCAGCCCAAATCGATCGTAACTACATCGACACTTGAAGGGGGTTCAACGTGCAGTGCATTTGTGCGCTCAAGGGTAGTGACGCGTTCATCGTTTCGCAACTTCCAGGCAAGGGTGCCATATCCAGTATCGACGGCGTATACATGTGTTGCACCACGTTGCAAAAGGCAATCGGTAAAACCGCCAACATTACACCCCAAATCAGCGCAAGTTACACCAGCGACATCAACATCAAATGTTTGTAGCGCGTGTTCAAGTTTCAATCCTGCTCTTGAAACGAAGGGAGACTCACTCATTAGAAACGCCAACGAGTGCAACACCTGCGTTGTTTGCTGCAGTGATGACAGCGGGGGCGTCAAGCAAAATGACTCGACCTGTACCAACAGCGATGCACCCACAACCAGCGCTGGAAACTTGCTCTATTGTCTTGGTGCCAATTGAGGGAACGTCAGCTCGCATGTCATGGTCTTCCGCTGCGGTTTTAAGAAGTGTCCATCCACTCCTTTTACAAAGTGACCCAGCGCGTTCAATAAGTGCAGCGGTCCCTTCGATGGCCTCAACGGCAAGTACATCACCATCACGGACAGCAATTGATTGTCCAATATGTAGGGCTGCACTTTGGGTAAGTAATGGCCAACCAAAGTCAATGTCTTCAAGTTGTTTTGCACTTGGTGAAACATTTCCGAGCACGCCGGTTCCTGCGAGATGTTCTGGAATATGTGTGGTTGAATCGATGAGAGTAACTCCTGATTTTTGCAATTCATCTGCAATTGCTGCAAGAACTGTAGCATCCCTTCGGTCTGACCGCAGACGGCGATACCAAAGAACTAACGACGTCAAATCGGGCATTAGGCGAAGTACAGTAAAGGGGTCATGCATGACGGTTTTTCCGACACCACCAACCATGACCGTGTCATGGGCACCCCATTTTTTGAGTAACCGGACCCACCGTCCAATACGAGCCATACCTGCGTATGAAAAAGTGTCACACTCACCCTCAAGTTCCGGAATACATTGCCCTCGAAGACCGACACAACAAACATGAAAACCAGCACCGCGAGCACTCTTTGCCACAATGATTGGCAGGATACCATTCCCCGCAATCATTCCAAGTATTGGTTTCTCATTGGTCATCATGCATATCATAAACCTTTTGATTGTTTTGTATCCGGTTAATCTGTCGACCTCTGGTGATACATAAATTATCCATGCATGGGTAAGATATCTTCGGGCGGGGGTTGAGAGACTTCTGTGGATGTGATGTGGTGCAGAACAGTTTCAGGGTTATCATCGATGTACATCAAATCGCGAAGGGCGGGGCGAATAAACTTAAGTTCAATGCCATGATCGAGCATTTCAATCAAGGGGTTAAAATATCCATCCACGTTCACAATACCAATTGGTTTTGAGTGGTCATTTAATTGTCTACCCACAAGCACTTCAAACAGTTCTTCGTACGTGCCAATACCACCCGGAAGTACGATAAACGCATCACCTTTCTCCATCATCAATGTTCGCCGCTCTTGCATTGTGTCTACCACAATCAATTCATCGCACGATTCGTTTGCCTGTTCATGCCCAACAAGTTTGTGTGTAATCACTCCCAAAACCGTTGCGCCGTGCTTCGCAGCACTTGTTGCAACTTCGCCCATTAATCCGATGCAACCTCCACCATAGACAAGAGTAAAATTTTTCTCGCCCAATCCCCTGCCAATTGCTTCAGCTGCTTCATGATATGAAGCATCAAGTTGTGTTGAGGAACCGCAATACACAGTGACGGCATTCATTCTCCCGTTCTCGATTTTTTAATCGCCTCTAATACTTGATCAACAGTGTAAAAATCGCCGCGAAAATCCTCTTCGCCATCTGGACCCATGATAATCAACAGGGGTATTCGTAATCCACCAACGTCATTAAGCAACTTATTCCCTAAAACATTGTTTCCGGTTAAATCAACCTTGATTGGCGTGACGTCATCTGCTGAGAATGCTTCAACAACCCTTGGGCTGTGTAGCACTGTGCTTTCAAGTAATTTGCAATTCAAACACCACTCCGCTGTGAACTCAATTACAACAACATCGCCTTCGTCAAGTTTTTCTTTTAGTGTTTCTGGTGAGTAGTATTCCCAATCAATTGGACCGTCTTCAGTTAACCGAGTTCCAGCGAGGATTGAGGCGATGGTTATCATTACACCAAGGAGCGTAAACACAATCCGCGAGGGAGTTTTCTTAGCAATACTGAGTGTCCTCCAAGATAGCCAAAGTCCCGCTGAAGCAACACAAGCCGCAACTACCCACAAATACAATCTTGATGGTGGGGCACCCTCTTGTTGCATGAAACCACTTAACCCCACGCCTATAAAATACGCTGCTGCTGCAAGCATCAACAATCCCATCACTTGTTTGATTACTTCACTGGCAGCACCTGCTTTTGGCATTTTTTCAACAAGATGCGGGAATGCTGCAAGAATTAAATATGGGACCGCCATACCAAAGCCAATAGCCCCAAACACTGTAAGTGTGACAATTGCAGATTGTGTTGCTGCCCATGCAGCAGCTGCACCCATAAATGGTGCAGTGCACGGTGTAGAAAGTACAGCAGTCATCACCCCAAACAAAAACGAGCCAAAGAATGAATCTTGTTTTGGATTGATCGTATAGACGACGTTCGGAAGTCGAATGGAAAACAATCCACCCATGCCAACTGCCATCACAGCGATGAATGCTCCGAGAACAATTGTAAACGCAGGGTATTGAAACATTTGATTAATTGCAGTAAACCCTGCAACAAGTGCAATTGCAACACCAAGTCCAATCCACAGAGCCATCACGCCAAGCATCATCCATATACCAAGGATAAAAGTTTTTCTTCTATTGCCAGCGTGAGCACTAAGTCCCATGATTTTGATAGGAATCACCGGCAGAACGCATGGTGTTAAATTCAACAGAAAACCCCCACATGCGGCGACAAGAAGAAGGAGTAAAAAAGCACCCGTACCATTTGAATTTAACGTGAATGTAATGCCGAAGGCATCGAAATTGATTTTATCGTTTTGAGGAGCTTCAACACCTGCATGTATTTTTGTAAAGACCGTACTGTCAAATCCCGTAAACGTTTCAGACATCGCATTTGTAGATGCATTTACTGGACTTACGATATTCAAATGTACTGTAATTCCATACTTGTCCCACTTCTCTTCCATTTCAGGCAAGGGAGTGGGTTGTAAACAAGAAGTGTCATCACATGTTTGAAAAACAGGTCGAACCACAAAACTTGTTTCACCAAGTGGAGCATCTGCTGCGACAGTAATCGGCACAAACACAATAGCTCTCCCCCCAAAAACACCGTAGTCAACCGGTGCATCACCGA
Source organism: uncultured Isosphaeraceae bacterium (assembly GCA_964602215.1). GTDB lineage: Bacteria > Planctomycetota > Phycisphaerae > Phycisphaerales > SM1A02. The sequence continues at coordinate 29,306 of CAZRPZ010000045.1, forward strand.
ATCCCACCTCAACAATCATGACTTCAGGCCACTGAATGTACCCATCATGAATCGTTATAGGTGAACCATCTGGTAATTCAAAGTACAGCTCTGTTGCGTAATAATATTCTGGGTCACCAAGTTCTTCGGGCACTTGGGGGTCATTCGTGTGCGAGTGCCAATGCTCATCGTGATCAAGTATGACTGCAAGAATTGCATCTCCACTAGGAGTGACAGCATTTGGAGTCACTTCAACCGAAACACCAACTTTATCCCTTGAATCGCGAAAATTACTCTGTTGGGCAAGAGTGGCTGAGGCAGTGAAAAGGCATATAAGGGCTAAAAATGGCGTTTTGAGTGGTCTCATCAGGAACCTAGGCATACTACGCGATTGGAGCTAGTTGCGTTCTTGGCACGGTGAGAATACCCTGTACCGTTTCCCCCGTCATCTGCGTAGGTGACACCAGTTTAAAGAGGAGTGTAGTAATGATCCAGAGAGGATTTTTACAACTTTTTTCCAGTTATGACTGCTAATGGCGGTCATCCCGTGGCACTGAATCACCACCAAGGAGGTTCAGTCGTGATGTAAGTGTTTTGCTTACATCATGAATCGTGCATTTTGCACATCCAACCATACATGGTTGGGCCACGGGTACGCAACGCGTCCCGTTTTTTCATAGATACAACAATCAAACAATCAAACAATTCAACAACCCAATAAGAACAGGCACACATATGAACAGAGAAACAATTGAAATAATCGACACCATTGCCAAGCAGCGCAAAATCGAAAAGCAAGTCATCATTGCCGACCTTGAACAAGCAATGGTCAGTGCTGCTCGAAAACACTTTAATTCATTAGATACTGAAGAGTTCTCGTGCAACATGGATATCATGACAGGAGAAATTCGAATTTGGCGACACCTCGATGAAGGTGCTGTAGAAATTCCACTGGAAGAACTAGGCAGAATTCCAGCACAAACTGCAAAGCAAGTCATGATTCAACGTTTCCGCGAAGATGAACGCTCTGGAATTTTTGATGAATATATAGATAAAGCTGGTGAACTTACAACCGGTGTGTGTAGTCGATACGAGGGTGGCTCTCTTATCGTCCAACTCGACAAACTTGGTCGGGTCGAGGGATTCATGCCTCGTTCCGAGCAAATTCCAGGAGAACAATTCCGTCCTAGTGACAGAGTTCGCTGTTTTATCCTTGATGTACGCGACACTGGAAGCCAAGTCAAAATCGTTTTGTCACGAAGCCATCCTGATTTCATTCGCCGGCTTTTTGAAGCTGAAGTTCCTGAAGTACAAGAGCACGTCATTGAAATTCACGCCATGTCACGCGAACCCGGTTTCAGAACTAAAATTGCAGTGACATCTAATGATTCCAAAGTGGATCCAGTCGGCGCGTGTGTTGGAGTTCGCGGTAGCAGAATTCGAAATATCGTTGAAGAACTTGGTGGCGAAAAAATAGATATCGTCCGATGGAACGAATCAAGCCAAATACTCATTTCAAATGCACTCAAACCAGCAGAAGTAGATGAAGTAAGTCTTTGCTTTGAACTTGGTCGCGCGACCATTATCGTTCGCGACGACCAACTCTCACTTGCAATTGGACGGCGAGGTCAAAATGTTCGGCTTGCAGCACGATTAACGGGCTGGGATATCGACATTCTGACTCCTGAAGAATATCAAAAAGGTTTGGAAATTTTGTGGGATGCACTTAAGCCAATAGACGGTGTCTCGGAAGAAATGCTTGACCGAATGGCAGCGATGGGTATCATCAGCATCTTCGACGTTGAAGAAATTGGTCGAAATGTCCTTGAAGAAGATTTAGAGTTCCCCAAACAAGTAGCCGACCGTTGTATCGACCGCTCGATTATCCGTTCCAAGGAAGTCACCATTGAACAAGAAGAGGCAAAGGCCGCCGAAGAAGCCAAACGAGTAGAAGAAGAAGCAGCAGCAGCAGCCGTCCTTGATGTCGAAATTGATGACGCAACCGAAGCCGTAGCTGATTCAATTCTTGATATTCCTGCGGAAGAAGTGAAAGAAAATCATGAGCAAAAAGTTGATGTTGAGGAATCGTCTGAACCCGAAGATGAAGTAGTTGAAACGACAGAAGAACTAGAACACACAGCAGAGGAAAGTAACGATTAATCATAGATTAATTTTGGAGAACATACGTGGCTAAAAAAGCAGTGAAAACTCGAGTTCATCACATTGCCAAAAAGATTGGTGTTGGTTCCAAGGACATTATCGAAAAGTGCAAGAGTGAAGGCATTCCCGATATTACAGGGCACATGTCAGCAGTTTCTGCTGGACTTGAAGCGACAATTACTGAGTGGTTTAGTGAAGAGGTAGGTTCATCTTCTTCTTCAGCTGTTGAAACAGCAGAAAAAGTGAACGTGACGAAAGCGAAAGCGCGCGCCAAGAAAAAAACAAAGAAAAAGATCACGAAGAAAGCTGGGAAAAAAACCACAAGCAAGGCGACTAAGAAACAGGAAGCGAATACAGAAGAGCCAATCAAACCCATGGGTCGCAAATTGGAAACTCCAACAAAGGCGAAAATGTCTGGACCTCGGGTTATTCGAATAGAACAACCAGAACCGGAGCCGAAGCCAAGACAACCAAAACAGCGACAAGCTGCAGCACAAAGGGGCGGAACTGGTGTGACACCGCAACCACCACCACCCGCACCACCTGAACAAGAGCAGGGACGTGGTTCCAGAAGAAACAAACGCCGTACCACCACAACACAAACTGGTGGACGACAAAGTGAACGTGGCTCGCGTAATCCAGCACCAACTCAAGATCGGGGTGACACAAATTGGCGTAAACAAGATCTACTAGAACGAGAGAATCGACTTCGCCGAAGTGGTGGTTTCTTCAGGCAAGCCCGTCGGGATAGCCAAAAACGTACCGATAAACCAGCAGAAAAAGCAAAGACTCTAAAACAAACTGGTGGCAAAGTTCAAATTACCGAACCAATTGCTATCAAAGAGCTCTCATCAGCAACCGGTGTTAAAGCAAACGAAATTCTAAAGAAATTGCTTCTTGCTGAAATTATTGCAACAGTGAACGACACTATTGAAACCACACAAGCGGTTGAGATGATGATGGAATGGGGGATTGAATTAGCAGTTACAGAAGAAAAATCTGCTGAAGAAAAAATTGAAGAGTCATTTACTGAGCGAAAGGCAGTTGATGAACAACCCAGATCCCCAGTTGTGACGATTCTTGGGCACGTCGATCATGGCAAAACCTCGCTTCTTGACAGAATTCGTTCAGCAAATGTTGCTGAAGGCGAAGCTGGAGGAATTACACAAGCAACAAGCGCCTTTCGAGTTCCGGTACAAGCCGGTGAGCAAGAACGATTGGTTACTTTTATTGATACTCCAGGTCACGAGGCATTTACTGAAATGCGAGCAAGAGGAGCGAAAGTAACGGACATTGTTGTTCTTGTTGTAGCAGCGGATGATGGAGTGATGCCTCAAACAGTTGAGTCAATTAACCATGCGAAGAGTGCAGACGTTCCGATTGTTGTAGCACTCAATAAAATTGATAAACAAAATGCTACCGAAGAAAACATTCAACGAATACTTGGGCAACTTGCTGAACATGACTTAAATCCAGTCGATTGGGGGGGGTCCACCGAGGTTATTCGAACAAGTGCAATAGAAAATACAGGCATTCAAGATTTACTTGAAATTTTAGATTACCAAGCTGAACTCTTGGAATTAAAAGCAGACTTTGGTGGTGATGCAGAAGGAACAGTTATTGAAGCACATATTGCCGAAGGGAAGGGTCCAGTTGCAAATATACTCGTCCAAGAAGGTTGCCTGAAAAAAGGCGATTTTATCGTTGCTGGTCGTGGTTTTGGACGGATTCGCGCTCTTGTAGATGAACGGGGTGAGCAAGTCAACGAAGCAACACCCTCGACACCTCTATCAATTATGGGCTTAAGTGAAGTGCCAGATGCTGGTGACAAATTCTATATTGTCACATCACTAAAAGCAGCAGAAGCGTCTTCAAAGGAACGAATTCAGCAAGAACGACAATCTGAATTGGCTGTTGAAAAAGTGACTCTCGATAACATTTTTGATCAGATGAAATCTGCAGATATTCGAGAGCTACCAGTCATCGTTAAAGGTGACGTTCAGGGATCAATTGAAACGTTAAAGAGCACCATAGATAAAATTGGAAACGATGAGGCGACTGTTGCAATCAAACATAGCGCAGTGGGCGGAATTAATGAATCCGATGTAAATCTTGCCGAAGCATGTGGTGGCATTATTGTTGGTTTTAATGTGACGAGTTCTGCGAAAGCAAGACGCTTAGCCGAGCAGAAGGGTGTCGAAATTCGCTACTACGATGTTATCTACACTCTTATCGATGACCTTACAAAAGCACTAGAGGGATTACTTGACCCAGAAATTAAACTTGAAGTTCTCGGACACGCTGAAGTTCGTGATGTATTTAAGATCTCGAAAGTTGGCATGATTGCGGGTTGCTATGTCACTGATGGATCAATTGAACGTCATCAGCAAATCCGTGTAACTCGCGATGGTATTGTGATTGAAGCAGATAGGAAGCTCGATCAACTGAAACGCTTTAAAGACGATGCAAAAGAAGTGAAGTCAGGTCAGGAGTGCGGAATGAATATTGATGGTTACAGCGACATTAAGGTTGGCGATGTTATTGAATGCTATAAATCTCTGGAGGTAAAGCGAACGCTTTAATTGCTCTATGACGCAGCGAACAGATCAAGTTGCTTCAACACTACAAAGGGTTACCCAAGAAGTTCTGTCTAGGGGGCTTGCTGATCCACGTGTACATGGACTGATTACAGTTACACGCGTAGAAGTAAGCGCAGATTTATCGAACGCCACATTCTTCTGCACAGTAACACCACACAAGCACGAAGAACTTTCTATGCATGGTCTGAAATCGGCATCCACATGGGTTCGAAGACAAGTAGCAGATAAAGTTAGGTTCAGAAGATTGCCAAAATTTACATTTAGAGTCGATGAACAATTACTTCGACAACAAGAAGTTCTAGCAAGTATTGCCGAAGCAAATCGAGAAGACGAACTAAAAGCCAATAAAAAGAAGAAGGAAGAATTCGAGTGAAAAACGCAACCGAATTTGCAAAGAAATTCAAAAAGTTCCGTAAATCATTGCCGGCAATTGAAATTGTGAAGAGTGAACACGGAGTCATCGGTGAGGTTATTTATGCACACCTGATTTGGAATGCAAATGCAAAACAAGCAACAGCAGCGTATAAAAAATTAACTTCTGCAGCTGTTGACTTGAATGATCTTCGAATGAGCCACATATTTGAAACAGTCGAGTTGATCGGTGTGAATTACCCGCAAGCAGAAGAGAGGGCAAAGCGGCTCAAGGTGGTGCTGAATGCGATTTATCGAAGAGAACACGGTGTTCACATCCCGAGTCTCGAAGGAGCTGGAAAACGAGATGTACGAGAATATTTCGAGACGTTAGATGGAATTACACCTTTTGTATCAAACAGGGTAGGTGCAATTTTTTATGGTGTTGCAACGATGCCCGTTGATGATCGCACTCTTGCTGTATTAATAGCAAATGATTTAGTGCATGAACAGTCTGGTGTGGTAGATGTTGCCTCGTGGCTTGCGAGGCAAGTAAAAGCGAATGAGATTTGTGATTTACACATGTGCCTGCACGCTTGGGTAGAAACCCAACCGGTTCCTAAACAAAGTAAACAAGAAAAAAAAGCTGTACTGAGAAAACCAACAGCAAAGAAAAAAGTTGCAAAAAAGAAGGTCTCAAAGAAAAAAGCGGCAAAAAAGAAGGCGGCTAACAAAGTGCCAAGAAAGAAAGTTGCAAAAAAGAAGACACCTAAGAAAAAGGCGACTGCTAAAAAGTGAACAAATTCTGGATAGCATTGCCACTGGTTCTTACGATGCTTGGTGGAGCAACCCCAGACGAATTGTCCTTAAAAGAGATTTTTGAAGAGATTGTTCAGGATATACCCGAACAGGTGAAGATTCCAACAAATCGGCGAGCCGCTAAGGAATATATAGTTGCTCACCAACTTGCTACAAAGGACCAACATCAACTTGCAATCGCGCATTTTAGAAAATGTGCAGAGCTTGACACAAATTCAGCAGCACCTTGGGCGGGGATGGCAATTTCACTTGCAGCAACTGGTAGAAATGACTCTGCATTTGTTGCATGGAATGAAGTTCTTGCTCGAGACCCATTGCACAAGGATGCGTTGTTGATTCTTGGGTTAGATGCTGCAAAAATGGGACAGAACGAGAAAGGGAAACAATATTTATCCCAGCACTGGCTAACAGTTGATGCGATACCGATTGAGCAATTGCTCCGTATTGCAGCGCTGCTTTCAGTTTATGAAACGGATGAACACATCAGTTTTCTACTTGAAGAAACCGTGGATCAGATTGTAGAAACCGCGTTATACGATCTTGTTTCGGGTGCAACAAGCCCTGCTTGGTTAGGGTTAATACAGCAACTCATAGATTTAGATGCGACCGATATTGCATTGCAGCTAACGACAGAAGCAACAGTTTTTCTACAACAAGCAGAACTCGGTACATTACTGACTCTGTTGCCGGTTCTTGAAGCAGCCATGGATGGGGATGGTTCTACAACTCTCGCGACGTATGAGCGTATAGGGTTGAATCAATCGATCCCTCTTGCGCCTCGTTGGTTTGAACCAGTTCCGTTGTCGGAAGCACTTTCAATTGCTGCTCAATCAATGTCTATTGTAAACAACGAGACAAGTGGTCCCATTCGTTTGTATCGAACTTCATTAAGTATTGACCCAAAAGACGCGATAACTATGAATAACTTGGCGTGGATTCTGCTCGAACGAGATGGACCAACTCGAGAAGTTCAAGAACTTGGCAAAAGAGCATTGGAGTTAGATCCAGAAGCGCCATACATATTGGATACGGTTGGTTGGATGTACACATTACTTGGTGATACTGAAAATGGGATTTCATTGCTTCTGAAATCTCTCCAAATATCAGAACAGCTCAGCGTCGGGACATTTGATCATCTTGGAGACGCGTACTGGTTGGCAGGAGAAAAGGAAAAAGCCATTCAAGCATGGGAAACAGCAAACAGAGTGTTGCGTACTCCCGAGTTTCATCGAGGGGTACTTGAGGGCTATGCGGGATTAGCACATTCTGTATGGGGTATTTCTGTTGTCACTCCAGAAGCGTTGTATGATTTAGAGTTTGGTGAGATGGCTCGCCGATTAAAAGAAAAACGAACGGCAATTCAAGAAGGAATTGAACCCTCATTTGGATTTTTAGTACCAGTGAATGGAGCAGATTGACATGGCAGGTCATAGTAAATGGGCTAATATCAAACACCGAAAAGCGCGACAAGATGCTGTAAAGGGAAAACAATGGTCAAAATGTAGTCGTGCAGTTATGGTCGCAGTAAAAAATGGTGGACCAGATCCTGAAACAAACCTTACTCTTCGGTATGCAATTGAAGATGCAAAATCTGTCAATATGGCAAAAGACACCATTGAGAAAGCAATTAAGAAAGCAAGCGGTGAAGGCTCAGAGGGAGTTACATATGAAGAAGTTCGCTATGAAGGATATGGTCCAGGAGGTGTTGCAATTATTGTGGACGTGTTAACCGACAACGTAAATCGCACAGCTCCCGAAATGCGAAAATTGTTTGAGAAGGGGAATGGGAATCTAGCAAAACCCGGCTCGGTGGCGTTTAGTTTTTCAAGCTCAGGAGTGATTCTTATTGAAGAATCAGAAACAGATGAAGAGCAATTGATGGAAGTTGTTCTAGAAGCAGGAGCAAATGACATTGTTCAAAGTGAGGGGCTCTGGGAAGTCACATGTAATCCTGTTGATTATTTAGATTTACGGAAAGCAATAGAAGTGGCTGGTATCCCGATGGTTTCATCAGAGGTAACAATGGTTCCGGCATCTCAAATTGCATGCGATGTAACACTTGGGGCAAAGATGCTTAGGATGATTGAATCGTTTGAGGATCACGATGACGTACAAAATGTCTATTCAAACGCAGATATTCCAGAAGAGGCAATGGAAGAATAATGCGTCTTGTTCCAATCGTATTATTGGCTTTCACCTTTTTCGGATGTGCTGTGCCTACAAAACAATGGCCAAATGAAAACAAAGAGTTCGTTTGGACTGCAATGGTCGCAGCAGCAAATGCTCCCGATTACTCATCTAGCGACCCAAGAAAACGATGGATTGTGATAGAAAATGATGTTGATGTAAATAACCAACTCGGGAGGATCGTCGTTCGTCGAAAACTTTCACGATCATTAAAATTACCTCGACAGAATGAACAAACCGATCACAGGGAATGGTTTTTTGTCATCAAGTTATTGCCAACCAACGAGCCCACGGTTACATTTGATGTGACAGAAAGCCAACTTGTTCCTGTACGCACCATCGATGAAGCAAATCGTTACTTTTCGCTGGTCGACGACCTGTTACACCCAACCAATTGATTATCCGGCTTCAGCACGAGGATGAGCTTGGTCGTAGGACTCTCGCACGCGTTTCGTGGTCAAGTGGGTGTACACCTGAGTTGTTGAAAGCGATTGATGACCAAGCAATTCTTGCACACTGCGAAGGTCAGCACCATTATCAAGCAAGTGTGTTGCAAAACTATGGCGTAATGTGTGAGGTGAAATCGAAGGATCAAGCCCTGCCTGTTCAAGATATTTTGAAACCTTTCGTCTTACCGAACGAGTTGAGAGTCGAGTCGAATGTTTATTAATAAAGAGCGGAGCGTCGCTTTCGTTGGAGATATTGTTCGTTTGAAGAATGCCAACGTAATGTGAGATTGCAGCCATGGCATGTGTGCCGAGGGGAACGATTCGTTCTTTTCTTCCTTTGCCTCGAATAATAATGGCTTGTCCAGTTTCGTCAATATCACTAAAGTTAATTCCAACAAGTTCGCTTACACGAATACCCGTTGAATATAGCGTTTCTAAAATTGCACGGTCCCGAGCACCGAGGAGCGTTTTGTCATTAGGAGCAGAAAGGAGTTTTTCAACTTGTTCAACATCAATTGCTTTTGGTAGTCGTTTCTTTTGTCTTGGAGTTCGGATGAGGGTCATTGGATTCGTATCAATACATCCATTTCGCTCCAGCCAACGATAGAAACTTCGAAGAGTTGCAATTTTTCGAGCCATCGTAGCGGGGGAGTAATTAGACTCAGCGAGGCATGCCAAAAAACTACGCAGATATTCAGTGTCTGCGCTTACGATGTGTTCACTGATTGTTTCTGGTCCGACATGTCCGGCAATTTCTTTGGCACCGCTGGAATATCGTTGCCACGAAGCAGTTTCGGAGGGTATATCGAGTGTTAAATTTTGTTCTTCAGTAATCCAAACCAAATACTGACGAAGGTCTACACCATAGCATCTGCCTGTGTATTCACTGAATGCTCGTTCATCAAGAAGATATGACAGAAATGCAGTAACAATTGGGACGTGTTGTTCAATATTTTTATTCATGTGTATTCCAGTTTTCTTTATGCTGCTTTTGCAGTTATCTTTGACATTTCGTGACAGACCATGGCAGCATCAAACCAATCAAAATTTGTATCGGGAGATTTCGCGATTTCAGTAATTGCCTCGACTGCCTTGAGTTCTTGCCCAGAATCCCATTCAAACCTCCATTGATCCTCGCCTTTGACGAGGACAACACGGTGGGATGTCTTTTCTGTATTTTTTGGCATGTTCCTGTTCTCGGTCATTGATGTTGTCCTATTGAGCGAATTTGTTCTATTTCCGCTTAATATCGGTCTTTGTTGTTTTTTTTGAGTTGAGCGTCTTCGGCTTTGGTGGTAGTTTCGATCCATATTTACATTACTTGCGGTATATCACCGCATCCACATCGTTCGCTCAACTCTACATCCATGAGTCGACCGTCACAGGTTGCTTTTGAATGCTCAGGGTTCCACCCTAAGCAGTATCCGGTCAACCTCTTATCGGACGACTTCGATGCATCGCTTGAGTGTTCAATGCGACTTGATGACAATGGCTATGACGGGGATTCTTTTCAACTTTTACACCCGATAACGCAAAAAACTAGCGACTGACCCCTCCCGTTGAGGTTCGGATGGATGTAAAATGTTCGATTCTAGATCGCGTAGCTCAGTTGGTAGAGCACCTGACTTTTAATCAGGCGGTCTTGGGTTCGAGCCCCAACGCGATCATTCATGCACGGAGGATCAATGTTTGTTATTCATGCCAACTGGACGGCTGGCCATCTACATGTGTGGGCTGAATCTTTAGATACATTCAGTCCGGCAACGTGTGGAGATTCCCAACCTGCACCACCCCATTCAAATGGTGCTGTTGCTGTTGCACAAAAGCAAACGACCACTCATCCGTACGCCGTTCCATCAGAAGAATTAGCAAGATGTTTACGAGACGCAAAAATCGACATCGGAGAGTGTGTTGAATCATCCTTCGTTTTGAAATTGCCGCATGATCTACTTGCTCCATGGCCAAGTGATCGGCTCATCAGCATCATGGGAGATTATGAACATGCGAGCGATCCAATTCTTGGAGAATTCCATATACCAAGCATCTCGATTCAGCCATCAATTGCAATCCGACTTTTGCATGCTCTTGAGCAACACCCATGTGATGAGAAGTTTGAAATTGGAAGTTCAATCCATTTTTGGTCTAGTGTTGCACAGTTCTCTTTAGATCTTCTTGTCGATCAACGATTTATTCCAACACTCTTACAGGTTGATCGAAAACATTTGACAGCAACTTGGACCCCATGGCTCCATGATGAGGAAGTAGTCAATAGATTTGGACTTCTTCTTCGCGCGATGCCACCCGTTGCACGTGCAACTACAGGTGAGGGTAGGAATCTACTTGAATCTGCCATTGCAGATATAACAAACGATCTAATTCGTAAAGCACTTATTGCAGATGACTTTGAAGATTCGGTAGATGGTTGGGATTCCACCCAAGACTCGCATGTATCTTGGCTAACAGCCCTTCTACACAGCAATAATAGAGTGCCGGGTGACCCCGATCGGCTTTTGGGTATTTTTACCGATGCTAGGCGGTGGCTAGGTCGACTTTGTGATGTCGGTGAGGATCTTTCATGGCGCCTTCTACTAGAACTTCATGAACCAACTGAAAATCCAGATTCATGGTTATTAACCTATGCATTGCAATCAGCTGAAGACGAATCAAGAGAGGTCTCCGCTGAAGAAGTCTGGAATGAAACGGGAAGTGAGAGTGGAAGTGATGATCGACTTCCTGAACTTTTCCTTGCAGAGCTCGACCGAGCAGCATCGTTGTATCCAAAACTTGAATCATCTCTTGAAGAGTCAACGCCAAGCAGCATCGAATTAAACACAACCGAAGCGCATCGTTTTCTTATTGAGTTCCTACCGTTACTTGAAGAATCTGGTTTTAGAACAACTGTGCCAATGTGGTGGGGAAGTGAACAAAGTTCTTTGAGTGCGAGTTTACATATCGATTCACCGTCCATGGATGTGGTGTTAAGTGAACGAGCAGAAGGTGCGTATGGTTCCTCATCTGTTTTGGGGTTGAATGCAATTGTCGAATGCCAGTGGCAAGTGGCGGTTGGTGGACATTTGTTAACCAAAGAAGAATTTGAACAACTGTTAAAACAGAAACAACCACTTGTACAAGTTCAAGGTGAATGGGTGCACCTACAGCCAGGAGCAATCGAAGAGGCGAAGCGATTATTTGTTGATGGAGCAACAACATCAATGCCACTCGTTGAAGCATTGCGGTTAACTCAAGGAGACGGAGATACCAATCATGCATTATCAATCGGTGGATTTACTGCAACGGGATGGGTGAAAGAACTTCTCGACTCGACAACTGACAGCGAGTCTTTGCCTGAAGTTTCACAACCACCCAATTTTGAAGGGCAGCTTCGTCCATACCAATTAACAGGTTTAAGGTGGATGGCGTTCCTGTCGAAATTCGGTATTGGAACGTGTCTAGCTGATGACATGGGATTAGGTAAAACAATCCAACTAATCGCACTACTGCAACATGAACGAATAGAACAACACGCAATCATTGGACCAACCTTGTTGGTTGTACCAACATCAGTCGTGGGAAACTGGGCAAGGGAACTAGATAAATTTGCACCCGAACTGAAAGTTCATATTCACCACGGTCCAGATAGACCCTTAGGCGATGAGTTTGCAGAAATTGTTTCCAATCATGATGTAATCATTACAACGTACGGCCTTGTACATCGAGATCGCGAAACACTTCATCAGATTTCATGGCACAGAGTGACTCTTGATGAAGCACAGTACATAAAAAATCCTCCGACCAAACAAGCGCAATCAATTCGTGCAATTAAAGCATGGCACAGAGTCGCCCTTACTGGCACGCCTGTAGAAAATAGATTAATTGAGTTGTGGTCAATCATGGAGTTTTTGAACCCCGGATATCTTGGGCAAGCAACAACATTCAAACGGACAATTGCAAGACCAATCGAACAACGTAGAGATCCAAAGCGAACCGAGCAGTTGCGAAGGATGATTCAACCATTTGTGTTACGAAGATTGAAAACAGACGCAACTGTGATTGATGATCTTCCAGATTGTGTGCAAACAAAAGAATATGCAAACCTTACAACTGAGCAAGCAGGCATCTATCAGCAAGTTGTTAACAAGATGATGAATGAAGTTGAACAATCAGAAGGGATTCAGCGAAGGGGTCTTGTTCTTTCAACGCTCGTCAAATTAAAACAAGTTTGCAACCATCCGGGTCACTATGCACAGGCAGGACACCGCGACGGAATTCCGGTGCAAGAAACGAGCACACCCGGCTTGCAATCTGCCCGATCAGGAAAAGCGTCACGACTAATGACCCTTCTTGAAGAAGTTGTGGCTACTGGTGAAAAGGCGCTTGTTTTTACACAGTTCAGAGAAATGGGTCGCCTTCTATCTGCAATGATTCAACACGATCTTGATTGCGACACTTTATTTTTGCATGGGGGAACACCCACAAAACGAAGGCAGCAATTTATCGATCGATTCCAAGCAGATGATGGCAATGTTCCCGTCTTTATTTTGTCTTTAAAAGCAGGGGGTGTGGGGTTAAACTTAACAGCCGCAAATCATGTGTTCCATTTCGATCGTTGGTGGAATCCTGCGGTTGAAAATCAAGCAACAGACAGGGCGTTTCGTATTGGGCAACAAAAAACAGTACATGTCCACAAGTTTGTTTGTACTGGAACTCTTGAAGAACGAATCGATCAAATGATTGAACAGAAAATGGAATTAGCAGAGAATATTGTTGGCTCTGGTGAACAATGGATTTCTGATTTAACTGCAAGTCAACTGCGTGACATGCTTGTATTGCGTGAATCCGCAGTCGAAGGAGACATGTAAGGGTACTAAAATGGCAAAAAACACGAAGCCAATTTTAAAATTAAAAACATCCATTGAAGATTTACATCTTCATACGCCTTCATCTTGGGTGATTGATGCAATCCAAAACAATTTTTCAATGGATCGCCTTGTTGCAGGTCAAACGTATGCAATGGATGGTCAAATACGTTCCCTTCAAATTTCAAAGGGGTTGATTAAGTCTAGTGTGATGTGTATCGAAGAGAAACCATTTCGTCTTGAAATAGATGTTCCAGTGTTATCTTCAAATCAATGGACGAAAGTTGCACAACGGATGGCGGGTGAAGCAAGAATTGCTGCTCGACTTTCAGCAGGAAAAATTCCTTCGAATTTATCAACAATGTTGGAAGATTGTGGACAAGCAGCATTTGCAGAAAAATTACAGGTCCGATGTTCGTGTAAAGATAAAAAATTATGTAAACATGCTGCGGCAGCGATGTTTTTAACAGCTCAGCGGCTACTTGCAGCTCCACTTTTATATTTTGAATTACGAGGGACTGATAAAGACGATTTGCTTATCAAACTCCGCCAAGCAAGAACACTAGAGGCGAAAGGGGAAGCAAGGGCACATGCGAGTATTCGCGAAGATGACGTGCCGGCGCTTCCACTTCTTGAGGACTGTCTTTTTGATTTTTGGAGATCTCCTCATTCACTCAAAGAAGCAGATTTAGCGCAAATGCCTACACACCTTCCACACACATTACTTCGAAGACTTGGCAATTCACCTATGGATGGGAAGTTTCCGATGGTTGGGTTGCTTGAAACGATTTACGATGACGTTTCGAATGTTGCTAGGGAATTGAGAAGAGATTCCTGAATTTCTGGTGACCGTCACACTGCTAAACAGGACAGTCACGTCGAAATCGTCACACTGCTAAACAGGACAGTCACGTCGAATTCAACAGGGGTTCCTGAAAGAAATCAGGAGTTAGGCACTTATCTATCCATACCAACTGACGTTCAAGTTATTGGACGTAGTTTTTTTCTGAAAACACACAAAAGTCACGTGTTTTTCTCGCCGATAGGTTATCACCCCAATGCTGGGAAATACGGAGTCATCCAACATGAAAAACAAGAATCAATCATCTGAACATGTCCGCCCAATGCTTGAAGCAATGGCGAGATCGATCGATGCTGCTCGTGCAAAACGTACAGCCCCAGCACCAAGCGCATGGTCTGGATCGTCGGAGGGGACGGTCCCAAATCACGCGAATTTCACAATTGGTAGCCCAGTTGCTGATAATGGCAAAGCGAAAGCACAGCCAAAATCTCCTGCGAGTTCCTTCTTTAGAGAACGGGAAGAATATCGCAAAGCGGGTTAACTTAAGACCCATTCCTGACAAGACAAAAGGCACTCCGTTTGGAGTGCCTTTTGTCTTGTGTTGGTGTTTGGTTACACCAAAGGGACATCCAGTAGTAAACTCGACAATGTCGAGTTTACTTGGGTGTCCCGATTAGTTATACGTTTACTGAAAAGTTCAATTAAACTAGGCGTTCTTTAAACCACGTCGTTGATCACGTATACGTCGTGATTTACCAACTCGATCTCGCAAGTAATACAATTTTGCACGCCTTGCATCGCCACGTCGAACGATTTCGATTTTTGCAATTCGAGGTGAATGTAAGGGGAATACTCTTTCAACACCCTCGTTTGCGACAATTCGGCGGACGGTTATGGTTGTGTTTACGCCACTTCCTTTTTGTCCAATGAGGACACCTTGGAAAATTTGAACACGTTCTTTGTCACCTTCAACAATCGTGTAGTGCACGTTAATAGTGTCTCCAACACTGAAGGTTGGGAAGAAATCATCTGGTCTGAGTTGATTCGCTGTGACAGATGCGACTGTTTCTTGTTGGCCCATGGGTAGGGTTCCTTTAATACTGTTCCGTCTATTAGCACTCTGACTAATTTCGGGGGTGACTTGAGTCAAGCTCAGGGGTCAACTTCCTCGTTGCGGAGCAAATCAGGTCGCCTTGATTTGGTGCGACTGACCATTTGCTCTTCTCGCCACTTATCGACCGCTGCGTGGTCACCACTAAGTAGCACTTCTGGCACCTCCTGTTCCATCCACACACGGGGACGTGTGTAGTGGGGGCAATCCAAAAGGCGTTCGCCTTCGTTGCCCCGTTTCGAAAAGGAGTCTTGATCAGCAGAATCTGCGTGACCAAGAACGCCAGGGAGAAGCCGAACGACTGCATCAACAAGAAGCAACGCGGGGAGTTCTCCACCACTAAGCACATAATCTCCTATGCTTAGTTCGAGGGGATTGAGTGTTTCAATAACACGCTCGTCAATCCCTTCGTAATGACCAGCGATGAGAAGCAAATTCTCTTTAGTGGCCAGTTGTTCGACTCGTTTTTGTTTCAAGACTTCTCCTTGTGGGGTGAAGTGAATTCGAACGGGCGAACTATCGAATTGTCGCTCAACCTCTTGCACGCAGTCGTGCAATGGCTGGCACATCATCACCATTCCAGGTCCACCGCCAAATGGGCGATCATCAACCTTTCGGTGTGTGTTGTCGGCCCAATTGCGAATGTCATGGACATGTATTTCAACGTGTCCGCCATCCTGAGCTCGCTTGACGATACTTGTTGCTAACGTTGCTTTAAGCATCTCTGGAAAGAGTGTAAGGATGTCGATCCGCATATGAAGGACCTATGTCGTTAACCCAATTTTTTCCCAGGGGTTGGATCGATATCAGCTCGTTTAAGCAAACTTACAACAGTTCGCGACGGTTGTGCGCCAACACTGAGCCAGTAATCGATTCGATCTGGTTTTAAACTGAGTTGTTTGTCTTCAGGTGCAATTGGATCAAACCAACCGAGTTCTTCAATCACTCGACCGTCGCGCGGTGCACGTTTATCCATTGCATTGAGTCGGTAAAACGGACGGTGTCGTCGTCCGAGACGTTTGAGGCGTAATACCACCATTGGGCATTATCTCCTTACTTTGGCTTCGTTAACTCTGGTGAGTTGTGATCCGTAGAGCGTTCATTGGACCATCCAATTTCAGCCGTGCGGAACCACTTCACGAAGCGATAACTCGAGCAGCGTATTGTAGCAATTAATCGCTACGCGGTTAATTTCTAGTGACTGTCACGTCGAACTTCATTACCCCTGAGGCAATTAACCCACGATTTGCCAGATAAAAAGGGCGTATCGAGCTGCAAGCTCATTTGCCCACATGAACACCGCGCTAAACAGATTCGACCATATCAGAGCAACAAAGAGCAATAGACCTGCGAATTGAGCTTGGGGATGTCGATACCAACCAGCGACAGTAGTGGAGAGATTTGCCAAAATGTTTGAACCGTCAAGGGGTGGAACGGGCAACATATTCAATGCGAACAAGATGAGATTCAAAAAACCACCTGTAAGGAGGAACGTTTCAAGGTGCGTTTGTTCTGTCATTGGGTCGATGATGAAGCCCAATATTGTGAGCACCACAAATGCAAGCAGTAGATTCATCGCAGGCCCAGCAAACGATACAAAGATGCGTCCCCACTTGCCATGGCGGAATCTGTAAGGGTTCACAGGCATCATGCCCCACGCAATACCAATGAACAAAAATGCGATAAGTGATGGCAATCCCATGTGTACCACAGGATTTGCAGTCATATGACCAGTTGATCGAGGCGTATCATCACCCTCCCATATCGCCGCCCAGCCATGGGCAAGTTCATGCAGTGTGATTGATGCGATGACCCAGAAAATCCACGAAACAAGTTCGATTCCTCTTCCTGCCATCCATAAATCATGTACCCACCAAGTCATCTAAATTTATTGTTTCGCATCCAATGCTGCTCGAATGTCAACTGAAGATGGAAGCCCATCTCCCCAATTACGACAACTCACCCCACCATTTTTGTTTGCTGGCACCCCAAACAAGTCTTCTCCATTTACAAGAATGGTTGGTGCGCCCCATCCAAGCCGAGAATCTTTCTCGTCAAGCGCCATCAAGTTCACATCGATAATTTCAAGGTTCGAATCCGCTTCAATAAGCCGACTGCGAAGTTCTGGGGTGTTTGGACATCCCTCAAAACCGAGGAATTCGACACTATTCTTAGATGTACATGAAGTAGCCATAAGGAAAAGGGGGAGTATCGTAGCGAATACAGTTTGCGGTGACATCCTATATAGCGTACGCTGTCAATCAAATGTCTGCAGAAACCGATATCCGAACGGACGAAGATCTCCTATCCGCCCACATTGACGGAGATTCTGGCGCTTTTCCAGAGTTAATGGAAAGATATAAGAATGATCTTCTTCATTTTCTTATTCGTTTCGTTGGCACTAGAGCAGCCGCAGAGGACGTTTTTCAGGAAACCTTTCTCCAAATTCACATTTCAGCGTCCACTTTTGACCCTACAAGGCGATTTAAACCGTGGCTTTTTACAATTGCAGCGAACAAAGGTAGGGATTGGCACCGTAAACACTCCAAGCGAACAGTGATGTCACTGTCGCAGGAAGTTGGTGGCGATGGCGAGGGAGCTCGTTTCGTCGACCTTATGGAGAGTGAACAGGATTTACCAGATGCCAAAATACTTGATAGTGAACAAACTGACTGCATCCGAGCAGCAGTGGACGAACTTCCAAGCCACTTACGGGAGATTCTTTTGTTGAGTTATTTCCAACAAATGAGTTATCTGCAAATTGCAGAATCACTTCAGATTCCACTTGGTACTGTGAAGAGCCGGCTACACGCAGCAGTGGCTACGTTTAGTAATGCTTGGCAATCAGCAAATAATGAGGAAGCAGCATGACCGAGCCATTTGACCATCTCAAACTTTGTAAAGCAGATGCTGAGATGCTTGACCGTCTTGTTGATGTAGGTTTTGAACTTGATCAACTTGAATACTTGACTCCAGAGGAAGAACAACGAGCAAAAAGTATTCTTGCAATGCTTGGACTTCTAGAAGCGTACCCAGTTGAAGACGCTAGCAACACTCTCATCGATGCAACACTCGCTCGAATTGACCAATATGAATCACAACGCACTGCTCGGATGAACATATCGACAGCAGAAATCGAACCATCGTCAAGTGGTTTTAGAATACGAATGCCCGACCTAATATCTGTTGCAGCGATGCTCCTCATTGCAGCTTCAGTTTTTATCATGATAAGTAAAGGTGCTCGCGAACAATCAAAACAACAAGAATGCGCAAGCAATATGGCAATGGTGGGACATGGTTTAGTGAAATATGCAAGAGAGCATGACGGCAACATGCCAACAACATCGGTGGCTTCACTTGGTTCATGGTTCGGTGGAAGTGCTCCAGAACGAACAGATGTTGAAACGCTTGCTGATGAAGGATACTGTGACCACGGTCACCTTCAGTGCCCCGGTCATGGCAGTGAAGGAAATGGATACAGTTACCAAACACAGTCTGCAGACATGTGGAATAACATTCGTTCACAGGGTCGCCTCTTTATAATCATTGCAGACCGCAATCCAATCCTTGATGATTTGTTAGCGGGCGGTAACCCAGACCCACTTACTTCTTCAACAAACCACGGTTCACTTGGACAAAACCACCTTCGTGATGACGGTTCAACCCCAATGTCTACACCAGCGCCCGTCATCGGCGGAGATATGATTTGGATTCTTGATGGCAAAAACAGTGGTATTGACATCTTCTTGACACATTGATTCCGCCCTAACCACCGAAGGACAATTCGGCGATTTTTCTGTTACACTGCGTGGCTCGATTGGAGTTATTTGATATGTCAAAGTTAAAGTCACACAAAGGTCTATTAAAACGAGTTCGCGTTACCGCGAAGGGAAAAGTGAAAGTTCGCCGAGCATTCGGCGGTCACCTTCGAAGCCACAAGTCAGGAAAACTGATGCGTTCGTACAGTGAACCGAATTTTGTTGGCAAAGCAGACATTAAACGAATTGGTGCGATGCTGAAATTGCGTGTAAAACCAAGCAATTAAAAGTTAGCAACCAATCACCGCAACTGTTTGGCGGGCCGAAGTGTTTAATACGATGTTAAACCCCCGACCAGACGAAACAAAGGAGGCAACACATGCCACGCGTACGAAAAGGTGCCGCACGGAATAAGGCACGAAAACGATTACTCAAAGCCGCTCGAGGGTATTGGGGAACAAAAAGCCGTCATAAACAACAAGCAAAAGTCGCGCTCACTC
>CAZRPZ010000046.1:0-6104 GCA_964602215.1 uncultured Isosphaeraceae bacterium
TATTGAGGTTCGTCATATTACGGCTTGATGAGCCGTTGAGAGTCGGATACCCTTTGCAACTTAAGAGTTCGGCGAAATAGCTCAGTTGGTAGAGCACTGCACTGAAAATGCAGGTGTCCCCGGTTCAAGTCCGGGTTTCGCCATTAAGAGGTGTCAGACGCCAGGTGTCAGCCACCAAAATACCTCTCTCTTACCCCGCTTCACGCAATCGATCCACACGCAACTTATACATGAGCCGTTTCATCGTGTCGTTCGCACCAGTTGCAGTATTCATTCCACCAAGTGGGTAATGATCGCTCAGTGCAGCGGCTAAACGTGCCTCGGTTGTCATCATAAAGTACGCAGGACAGTCGAGAACTCGAGTTGCAAATTTCAATGCTCGATGTAAATACTTAGGCGTTGTTGCAAGGACAAGGGTATTCCCCTCGATGTTCATCGGCAGGCACCTAAATTGCCACGCTTGCCTTGCTGAGACAAGTTTTTTTGCATCTGATCGAGGAATAAACGTCACAGGGTCAATTGTTGGAGCGTTGTATGCATATTGGTACGCCCATGCTTCTTCGATTGCTTCGACAGAAACATGACAAATCCGCTCTGCTATTTCACCAAACGGTTTACCCGTACGATTTTGTTCTTCAAGAATGTCATTTACATTCACTTCCGTGAGAAGCCCTTGTTCAACAAGTACCTCACCCAAAAGGAGTGTGCGTCCGTTCTTCCATGTTTTACCTTCATCCATAGCCAACCCATCGGGCATGAGAACAACACACTGAACACCCCTATGGGCTCTTGTGGTGTGAAAACGTCAATTCATTCCGATTGTGCCGTCAAATGGTGTTATAGGGCTCAAATTTATACACTACAGGGCTCTTGAATGAGGTTTTCTGGATTCAAATCTAGCAGTTCTTCTTTGATAAACAGCCCATCTTTACGGATAATTTCACCATCGAAACTAATTGTCCCACCACCGTGCTCTGATCGTTGAATCAACACCAAATCCCAATGAATCTCTGATTTGTTGCCATTACAAGCAACGTCATATGCATTGCCGGGCGTGAAGTGCATCGACCCATCAATCTTTTCATCGAACAGAATGTCGTTCATTGCTTCCTTTATATAGGGATTGAATCCAATTGCGAATTCCCCTATATACCGTGCACCTTCATCTGTATCAAAAATATCCTCTAAAAACTCTCCACCTTGATCTGCTGAACAGGAAATAATTTTCCCGTCTTTGAACTCAAGACGAATATTCTCAAATGAGTGTCCTCTATATAAAGATGGTGTGTTGTAATGAATTACCCCTTGTACTGAATCCTTCACCGGTGCTGTAAATACCTCGCCGTCAGGTATATTAAAGTTCCCTGCACAGGGCAACGCAGGAATATCCTTAATCGAAAATCTCAAGTCAGTATCGCCCGGTCCCAAAACATGGACTTGATTCGTGGTCTCCATGACTTGGACTAGTTTGTCAGCTGCTTCTGCCATTCTGCTGTAGTCGAGGGTGCACACATCAAAGTAAAAATCTTCAAATGCTTCTGTACTCATCCCAGCAAGTTGAGCCATTGAGGGTGTTGGCCAACGCAAGACGCACCACTTTGTATGGTTGAGCCGCTGCTTCATGTGAACTGGTTGACCATAAATTTTTCCAAATGCCTGTTGTCTGTCATCAGGAATTGAGAGTGCTTCACTCACGTTATGTGAGCCTCGTAGTCCAATATATGCATCCATTCGTTTCATTCGCTCAAGGTCATATGCAGACCAAGATTCAAATTGTTCATCACAACTACCAGAGCAGATTGCAGAGCTGATTCGAGAGTCACGAAGTGCGACATGTGCATGGCCGCCCACAGATTGCACTACTTTCACAAGTTCGATAACCATCTCACGCGGCATATCAAACGCTTCTATGAGGACATGTTCACCCTCTTGTAAATCTGTTGAATGCTGAACGAGTAATTCAGCGAGTTTTGTGTAACGAGGATCGTTCATCTCTTATTCTCCAATTCATCGAACTTCACATTGAGTAAGCGAGTTAAGCCATCTATTTTAACAGTTACTCTACGTGCACCCTAGAAGCGAGTTGATAAAATGCTTTAAATGTTCGGAGCACTGCTTCAAAAAATTCGCCCCTTGGCTCGATCAATTAAATATGGTCGGCTTTTAAAAAGAGCACGAGAAGATGCACAAACTAATTCTCCAGAGAAATTAACTCCTCCTGTCGCTTTTATTCTGGGGTGTGGACGATCTGGAACAACAATTCTAGGCAAAATACTTTCATCACATTGCGATGTGCATTATTTACGAGAACCCTATTACATTTGGCGTGTCATAACGCCTTCAAGCGACATGATTCAATTCTTTGGTGATGCAGGAGTGAATCCTCATTGTGTCATGGGAAGTGAATACATCACCGAGAATGAAGTACATAGGTTCAACGCATGTATGTACGCTGAATCTCAGCGTAGAGAATCTGGTTCAAAAAGGTTGATTGAAAAAACACCAATCAATGCGATGCGAATTCCAATGCTTAATGCACTAAGTCCAACATCCCCAATCCTACACCTTGTCCGCAATGGAGTGGATGTTGTGCGATCTATTGAACGGTTGTCTGAATCTAACGTGTATCAACTTGGAGGGAGTGGAAATTGGAATCAGTGGTGGGGTCGTAATCATTGTAAGTGGGAAGCGCTTGCAAACGACTCTAAAACTAAAGGTTGGTTTGAAGGTGAAATTGACCTACTAAAAAGTAACACTCAAAGGGGCGCACTTGAATGGGTCATTAGTTTGAAAGAAATCAACTCCAATCGCAGTAACCTTGGTGATCGCCTTATCGAAGTACGTTACCCTGATCTCACAACAGAACCACTTTCACAATTGCAACGAATATGTGAACATTTCACTATTGAACCAACTCCTAAATGGCTAGAAGAATGTTGCGGAGAACTTGACTCTGAACGAAAAAACTCGGGCGATCCGATTGTACTTCCTTCAAAACTATGCGATGCATTTAACACATTGCAAAAGCAGTATGGGTTTGAAGGTGAAGCAACCGAACTTTGAAAAGTTTCAAAAACTATTGCTCACAATTCATCCATGAAACAATTCCGATGCGAGTTGCAGAATTGCTGAGTCAATCGTAGGTTGTTCTCGAATCCAGAGTTGTCCTTGGTATTCACGATTTGATGGATTCAAACAAAACCACCCGACGAGTTGGGACTCCTGCATTTGATTTTGTTGCCAAAAGCCATCCGCACTTCTTCCATGAGCGACCCGTGTCCCTTTTGCAGGATGCTCATCCCATCGTTCTATAAATGATCCTAAAAGAGCAGATTCAACATCGCCTGCACCCTCGATGTTCTGAGTACAAACGAGAATAACATTTGCTTCTTTTGGCATAAACTGTTTCTGTGCTCTGTGTAATAGCCGTTCAATTCTTGGCGATTCGTCTACAAATCCACTTGGCAAGCCAATGACAAGGGACACTCGTTTCTCATCATGTGGAGCGACAATTTTTACGCCACCAAGCTCCTCGCCCTTCTCATCACGAACAACATGTTCATCTCCTAAACGAGATTGTTCAATAAATGATGCCGCCTCGGTCACGTAGAGTTGCATCTGGCTGTCTTGCAAATCTTCACGCCAACGTATTTTAACAACCCATGGTTTTTCAATTTGTTCAAGAATACGGAGGCGTGATGAAATTTTGAGTCGCTGAGTTTTCTGACGAACACTCCCGAGGCGTTTCACATGAACGAATAAACTGATTCCATCCCTCTGTAATTGCAGATCAGCTGTTTTTCCTGAAGGTGTTGGAACTTCGACTTCTATTGAACATCCATGCTTTCTGGCGTTCAATGCAACAAGTGCTTCTGCATAAGAGTCGAAAAAACCCCGACGGTTTTTGCGTGATTGAAGACGGTGATACAACACGTCTAATTCAGAATCACCCTGCCAAGAACGAATTGTTTCAACAATTGTTGAATTCAAATCATGAGTAAATTGATTCAGCCCAAGTTCACTAAAAGTCAAAATGATCTCCACCAGTCATACATGCATAGTTTACTCTTGAAGTCGGTGAGGAGATAGTCCGCAACATCCCCCTTCTGGAATTGGAGTAGCCCAGATAGATTGAATCATGTCTCTCGCTGGTTCACCATCAAGAAGTACATTTTTTTCTCTTGATAATATTTTTTCAATTTGATTCCGTCCAATTCGCACTATAAAAATTGAACGGTCGTTTTCCCATTCTCGCTGCAGGACTTCTGTGCGTTTTTCGATAAAATCAACTGCTTTGCTTGCAGAACTCGGCAATGAAATGGTTACCTTTCTTACGTCCCCTATCACTACCGTGCGAACTTCAGAAGTAAGCGATTCTAACCCTTCCCCAGTCACAGAAGAAACTTGAATTGCATCAGGAAACCTTGACACCCATACCAAACGGTCTGTTTGCATCTCTAGGCAATCGATTTTGTTCAATATAAGGAGCCGAGTTTGATGTTCTGCACCTATTTCTGTTAATGTTTTTTCGACCGTACTTAATTGTGACAATGCACTTGGATCTGAAACATCTAGAATAATGAGTAGCAATTGGCAGTGAATCGTTTCTTCCAGCGTTGATCGAAAACTTGCAACGAGGTGGTGAGGCAACCGGCGAATAAAACCCACTGTGTCTGACAACATCGCTGCGGTTCCTCCTCCCAGTTCCAATCGTTCTACTCTCGTCGATAATGTTGCAAATAATTGATTATGCGCCCATGCTCCCCCATCTGTCAATGCATTGAACAATGTAGATTTACCTGCATTCGTATAACCCACTAAACCAACTGTAAAGTAATCGCTATTTCGTTTTTCAACTTCTCTGGTTGAACGTTGTTGAATTTCCTCAAGTTCTTGCCGTAATTGTTTTTTTCTGCGTTGGACAAGACGGCGGTCAATTTCAATTTGTTGCTCACCCGGACCCCGAGTACCAATTCCAACTGGTGCCCCCCCAGTCACCTGTCCAAGATGATCCCACATCGCTCTAAGGCGAGGGTATGTATATTCAAGTTGAGCAATTTCAACTTGTAATTTTGCTTCCGTTGTTGATGCTCGACTTGAAAAAATATCCAGAATCAGTTCACTCCTGTCAATTATTTTACGCCCAATCGCCTGCTCTAAATTTCTAATCTGTGCTGGTGTCAATTCATGGTCAAAAATAATGATAGACGCATCAACCGACTCTGACAATTCTTTCAGTTGCGTCACCTTCCCCTTTCCAATAAACGAACGACCATGTGGCAGACGTCGGCGTTGAGTTAAATGCCCAACAACAACACCACCTGCGGATTCTGTCAAGTCACTGAGTTCGGCAAATCGTTCATCTAAAGGAATAGTTTCTCCTTGCAACGTTAATGCAACTAATATGGCTCTTTCAGCAACTACATTTAGATCTTCTCTTTGTTCGTGTCCCATAGTACTCGCGGTATCGTTCCGCTCATGGTATTCTAGTGCACAGAAAGATATTACTTTTACTTACACTTATACATAATTGATTCATTAGGACAAAGGGGGAAAAGGAACGCGTATGTCATATCGACCTCGGCTCATGGCAATGTTGTTGATACTCCTCTCAACACTTGCAATCGTGCAATTTTCAATTGGGATAACAAGTTCCTCCCCAAGTTATGAGTGGTTCGATCCACTCATCGATGTTCGAGGCGTACTCGTCGATAGACATCTCGAAGAACCAGACGAAGAAGCAATGCAACAGGCCGCTATAGAAGCGATGATTGAATCCCTTGATGACCCCTATGCAATGTTCGTTCCTGACGAGAAGGAAAAGGCATTTATCAAAGATCTCGAAGGTGACTATGCAGGAATTGGTGCCGAGGTTCGCATGATTGATGGAGAACTCATCATCATTACTCCAATGGAGAACTCGCCAGCATTGATAGCTGGCGTAAAGGCGGGTGATGTTGTAGAGCTCATTGATGGAGAGCATGCTAACGATGCAACAATTCAGTCTCTCATCGAACGATTAACTGGTCCTGTTGGAACCGATGTCAATGTTCTTGTTCGCCACAAGGATGGGTCAAAAGAAGAACTCACAATTACACGGGGAC
>CAZRPZ010000047.1:0-12060 GCA_964602215.1 uncultured Isosphaeraceae bacterium
CGCAAATATTTTTCTAAAAATCGTTTTCTTAAGCCAATCGTGTCGATTTCTTCGTTCTCAATACTAAGTGCTGCGAATTCGAGCATGACGGGTAAAAAATCTGGCAACTCAATCGAGCCCAAATCAAATCCAAAATGTTCATACACCCCACCAAGTTCTAGCATGTATGCATTTCTAGGAGATGTGCTTATTCCACTACAGGTGGATGGCTCTTCAAATAGATGTGTTCCCAAATACAGTGGGCATGGCGGAGAAAGTTCTAACGTAGAAACATACTCATTGCTACTAAGGGATGAATCGAGCGCCAAAAATTGTTCTGCAATTTGTGCAACTTCTGGCAACTCTACTTTAACCATGTTGAGCCAAAGGGCAATATCGCTATCGATTCGCTGAGATGGATTCACAAAGAGTTCTGCAATCAATCTATACCCTGCAACAATAGTTTCTTTCTTCATCTGTTAACTCCCAACCTCTTCTCGATTACCATGGAAAGCAACACTTCGTTGAGGAAGATTTGCTGGGGTCATTTCACTGAACCCAGCATATCCTCGTTCGATGAATGGCGCGTTATCCGTACGCTCTCGCCTAGTTGTTGGAACAACGAAACGTTCGTGGTAATGAGCGAGCGCTAACAGGCGATGCATATGAATTGCATCTTTTTCTGTCAATCCAACTGATTTCAAAACATCTACGTCAGGTTCGCCTTCAACTCGAATACTTCTTCTATAGCCACGGAGTGCCAACTGCCTTAGCAATGCTGTTTCAACAGGTTTCGGATCGCCTGCAGAGAAGAGCGAAGATAGGAATTTGATTGGCAATCTGAATTCACTTAAATCAGGCAAGACAGTCTTTCCACCGACCATCGAAAGTGACTCCGAGCCATCAGATCTCGTCTTCACAGGTGATTCTGGAGGGATGTAGAACAATGCAGGGAGTGTTCTGAATTCAGGATGCAAAGGAAGTGCAATTTCCCAGTCAACGACCATTTTGTAGATTGGCGATTTCTGACACGCTTGTAGCCATGAATCGCTAATGCCTGCACGTTTCACAGCTTCAATAACTTCTGGATCGTTTGGATCTAAGATCAAATCCCTCTGAGATTCAATTAATTCGTGCTCCGGCACATTTGCAATTTCAGCAACACGGTCAATATCGTATAGAAGAGGACCAATGTACCGAATTCGTCCCGGACAACTATGGAAACATGCGGGCGGTTGCCCTGCTTCTAGCCGAGGGTAACACAAGATGCATTTTTCCATCTTGCCAGTTTTCCAGTTGTAGTATGGTTTTTTGTACGGGCACGAAGAAACACAATATCGCCACGCTCGACATCTGTTCTGATCGATGAGTACAACACCATCTTCTTCTCGTTTGTATCCAGCACCGCTTGGGCACGCAGCAACACAACATGGATTCATGCAATGGTTACAAATCCGAGGAAGGTACATGATGAATGAATCTTTGAATTTCAGTAACGCGTCACGTTCCGCATCTGACATATCACCAAAATTCATATCCATAGCACCAGTGCCATCGACTGTTGCACCCGCTCCGTTATCTTCCCAATTCACTGCGTAATTGATATCAATATCTTCCTTGCCAGTTATCATTGACTTTGGTCTGGCAACTGGCTGAGAATATTTTGTTGGCTTGGTTGAGTGCAAATCTTCGTAGGTGTAGGTCACAGGACCCTGCCCGTAATATTCTTCCATTTGGGGCATCACAGGGTTGTAGAACAAATTCATCATGGTCCAAAACCGAGAACCAATTCGTAGTTGCGGAGTCGATTTGTTTGTTTGCTTCCACCCACCTCTGTATTTCTCTTGATTTTCCCACTGTTTAGGGAAACCAATGCCGGGCTTAGTTTCAACATTATTCCAGAACATGTATTCCGCACCCTCGCGGTTTGTCCAAATGTTCTTACATGCAACTGTGCAAGTATTGCACCCTAAACATTTGTCAAGGTTGAACACCATTCCCATTTGTATCTTGACTTGCATTAGGTATCGCTCCTTATTAACTGATGATGTGTTCTCATAATGAATTCCATTTTCAATTCCTAAACACTTGGGAGAAGGTTGATGTCCTTATCTTGATAAATCACTTTCTTTGCGCCTTTTGCGAGAGGCATCTTTCGAATTAGCACGGCACAATCACGTTCGGAAGGGCTTGGACCCATGTAATTCAGGAAGTATGTCCAGTTTGCATACCCACCAATCATGCACGATGGATTCATCATCACACGTGTTGGGGCATTGTTGTTTCCACCTCGCAAGTCACTCTTTCCATGTTTTCGGGCTAGAGGTGAGAATGGGACAGCGACATGTCGCTCAGAGGAGTGATACATAATTACCGAATCTCGAGGAATCGTTCCACTCAACACTGCTCGCACGTTACAAATCCCATTCTCATTGTAGACCTCTACCCAATCGTTATCTTTAACATCAATTTCTGTGGCGTCTTCGTCATTAATCCAGACAACTTGACCTCCTCTGAACAAATTCAACATCTGCCATGTATCCCAGAACATCGAGTGAATTGACCATTTACCATGCGGTGTTAAAAATCGGAATACTTTCGTCAATCCATTGTCATCTTCTGGTTTACAGTCGCCGACTTTGACCATATCAACTGGTGGCTTATACGTTGGCAATGCTTCGCCAAGTTCTCTAAAACCACGATGATCAAAATAAATTTCTTGGCGTCCTGTCAAAGTGTGCCATGGCTTTAGTCGTTCGACATTCATTGACCATGGCGAGTACGTTCTTCCGGGACATTCGATTGCAGACCAATGTGGCGAAGTTAAACTTCGTCTTGGCTGTGACTGTAACTCGGGATAGTGGTGATGGATTTCCCTATCACCTTCAACCAAATCTGCCAGTGGCACTCCGACACGTTTTTCTAATCCCTCAAAAATTTTGTGGGATAATTCCCCATCTGATTCAGGTGAAATTCGCAAAATTGTTTCACACACTTGTTCAGCAAATTCCAGAGATGGCATTCCATCTTTCTCCCCTACAAGGTAACTGGTTTTGAGTTTGTCTTGTTCCTCTGATAAATCACAAAGAATTCCCTTGCAACCATAGCCATTTGGTTTTCTTACGTTTGGACCGAATGTTACATACTTGTCATATATCTTCGTGTAATCACGTTTTACGATTTTAACTGTTGGGAATGTCTTCCCTGCAACTGCTTCGACTTCACCGTTGAACCAATCATGGATTTCACCCATGGGTTGTGCCATTTCATCTTTACAATCTGTAATCAATGGTGTCATTACTAGATCTTCAAACTCGTCTGGAAGATGTTTCTTCGCAAGTTCGCTGACTTTCTTCGCGCATTCTTTGAATGCTTCCCAGTCATGCTTCGCTTCCCATGGCGGATCATGCGCTGGGGTGAATGGGTGGAAGAAGGAGTGCAGATCAGAGCACGTTAGGTCATACTTTTCATACCAGTGTGCTGCTGGCAGAACGATGTCTGCATAATTCGCAGATGAATCCATACGTAAATTCACATTAACGATTAAGTCAAGTTTTCCGATAGGTGCATCTTTGTGCCAATTGATACCTTCAACTAGCCCTTCAGCACGATCTTCGCCCATGACGTTGTTATGCGTCCCAAGCAAATGCTTCAAGCCATACTCGTGCCCTCGCATACTTGTACCAATGAGGTTACCACGCCAAATCCATAACACTTTTGGATGATTTTCTTCAGCATCTACATCTTCAAGTGCGAACTTGTCGTTCCGTTCTGAAAATTGTTTCGCTACCCACGCACCAACTTCCTCTTCGGTGTTTGCTCCGGCTGCACGAGCTTCCTTTAAGTACTCAATTGGATTTTTCTTATCGACTTGAGGGTAGAAAGGCAACCAACCATTTCGAACTGCCATAAGGTCTTGGTCTGCTGCATGATTACCACCCTTCTCTGGGAATTTCTCTGCCCATGGAGCCCAGATCGGATCTAACACCATCCCGTCATACCGCCATTGGTCGGTATGAAAGTAAAAATATGACGTACTGTTCATGTGCCGTGGTGTATGGGTCCAATCTGCAGCACCACCGAGATTTCCAATTGCAGCGTAAGGTCTAATTTTTTCTGTGCCTACGTAAGAATGGAATCCCCCACCGTTTCTTCCCATGCACCCAGTCAGAATGCCCATCACTGCCATTGCGCGATGAATGAGCGGCCCACCGTGATACCAATGCAAGGTTCCAGATCCAGTAATAAAAATACTTTTGCCTTGAGTTTTTTCAGCATTGTCTGCCCACTCTCGAGCAACTCTAGTGACAAGTTCTCGATCTACACCGGTTTCTTGTTCTTGCCATGCAGGCGTGTATGTTTGACTCGCATCGTCATAATCTTTTGGATAATCACCGCTTAGTCCTCGGTTCACACCAAGTTGAGCAAGTAATACATCAAATGCCGTTGTGACCAGTACTTCTTTTCCTTCAGCATTTGTCACTCGTTTTACAGGGACTCCTCGAAGAACTGTTTCAGCATTGTTTCCTTTGCCTTCTGTTTGACCAAGTTTTGTATCGAATGTATCTGTGAAATCTGCAAAATTAACTTGCACCTCTTCGCAATCGCCATCATCACCCATGCACGAAAGCATTGGGTCAAACTCTTCGCCTTGGAAATCTTTATCTTGTAAATTCCATCTGCCAGTGTTTTCTTCTTCCCAACGGTATCCGAGTGTTCCAATTGGAAGCCGAACCTTGTCGGTACCCTGTTCTAATTGAATCAACTTCCAGTCTGCATTTTCTTCGTTTGCATATTGACTGAAATCAGTTGCTCGCATGAAACGACCTGATAGATATGATCCATCTTCTTGCTGATCAAGTTGAACGACAAATGGCAAATTCGTAAATTGTTTTACATAGTTGTAAAAATATTCACTCCGGCGATTGATGTGGAACTCTTGAAGAATGACATGAATACAAGAAAGAAGGAACGCTGCGTCTGTTCCGGGTCTTGCGGGAACCCAAAGATCAGCGAATTTTGTAACATCTGAATAATTAGGTGCGATATTGACAATTTTTCCGCCGTTGTATTTATGTTCCGAAGCAAAATGAGCATCTGGAGTTCGCGTCATCGGCAAGTTTGAACCAATCACCATCCAATACGTTGACTGATACCAGTCTGCCGCTTCGGCAACATCAGTCTGATCCCCCCAAATCCATGGCATGATGTGCGGCAGATCGTGATACCACTCATAAAAGGAAAGCATGGTGCCACCGAGTAAGTTACTTAAACGATGGCCTGAGATAAAACTCACCATGCTCATCGCTGGGATAGGAGAGAACGATGCAAGATGGTCAGCTCCATACTTCTTCGTAGTATGAATGATTGATGCTGCCCAAATATCTGTCGCTACATCCCAACTTCCCCTCTTCCAGCCCGCTTTACCACGAGCATTTCTATATGTTTTCTTTCTTTCTGAATCCTCTTCAATCGCTGCCCACGCTTCAACGGGGTCTTTCCCCTTTGCTCGTTCTTCCTCGTACATGTCAAGAAGTACCCCACGAATATAAGGATATTTTGGTCGAACTGGGCTGTAGGGATACCAAGAAGCGGAAATACCGCGCTGGCATCCTCTTGGCTCATAACTTGGGGTCTCAGAATTAATTTGTGGCCAGTCAGTCTTCTGCAACTCCCAACAAATCAAACCATTCTTTACAAACACTTCCCAAGAACATGAACCCGAACAATTCACACTATGACTCGTCCGGACACTTCGATCGTAAGACCAACGCTCTCGATAGAAATCCTCCCAATCACGGGGTTCATCCGCGATTCGGAACCATCGAGATGCCGCACCATTTGTATTGCGTTCAATCATGAGTTTGATTTCTCCTCGTGTCTTGGGCTTGTTGTTGTGACTTGTCTACATCCTTCTGGGATTGGAATATCACAAGCAATTTGGAATGCTTCAATAAATGGGCGAAAGTCCCTTGCTGTCCCATACACAGCAATAATTGCTTTTCTATTTTGGTCGAACACTAGATTAACGACAACATTCCTACCAATTGGATGCTTACGTTCACTTTCTTGTTCAACTTCATCTTCATGCATCGCTTGAATTGCGACATACATCAATGCAGATGGGTGGGTTTGCCACCATATTTCAAATTGCCAATCAAGTAACGAAACTGTTGCCTCGCCTGAGTCATATTCTGCATTAGTGGGATCAATATCCCATTGTAAAACTGGGGGATACCCCTCCCAAGATTCATCTGGTATTTCCATTTCTGGAGATAGAATTTGATCGGGGCCAAACTCTGCATATCCAATTTCTTTCGCAACTCCGGTGCCCATGCATGTATCTGATTCAGATAAGACGTTGAGTGAAATACCATCACGTCCGTGATGAATTACATCTGTGTTCACTCGTGTGGGCTTATCCCAATGAACTGATACAGTTTGGACACCTTCAAGGGATTTGATTTCGCGTTTGATTGCTCCGGCAAGTGCTTGGTGTTCAAAATCCTCAAGCTGAGGATTTTGCAGGGTGATTGAGACGTTTCCATCTTCAATTGTGATTTCTTCGACGATTCCAGTCGAAAGCAAATGCTCTCCAGCCCTTGGGTCGATGAGCGAATTCAGTGCAGTTTTTACTGCTTTTTCTGTGAAAGACATTGAGCGATTCCTCTTAAATGTAGCTCGATATTTGAGATTCTTAAGGGAGTATACTCTTTATTCGGATAAGTGTATCCATTTATATTGTATATTTTGCAAATTATTGTGTGCTGCCCTAAAAGAGCTTTAAAAGTGCATTAAAGGGCATCTTGGCAGAGGGTCTTCCCATCTGCATTGTCAACAACATCCTGCAAAGTCATTCCTTCTAGATTTCTCTGAAGGACACCAATCGCTTTATCAAGTTGGCTGTGCAAGGGGCAAAGTACGCTGTTGTGATCTGCTCGACCAAGTGGACATTGGGTAATCCTTTTCAGAGGATCAATCACATTTACGATTTGTAATAAATTGACCTCAGATGGATTGCACGAAATGTAGAACCCACCATTCCTACCTCTCTGACCGGATACATATCCCCCTCTTCCGAGTTGTTGCAATACTTTTACTGTGTATCCCGCAGGCACATTTGTTGCGTATGCAATCTGTTCGCTGGTCGCAAAACCATCTTTGAGTTCAGTGAGATAGATCATAATTCGAAGTGCATATTCTGCTGTTAATGAAAGCATGTTGAAAAAATCCTCTGGATAGTAGATTCATTGATACATATTTTTGTTCCGACATAAGTGCAAATCATTTTTGTTTCCCACCACTCCCCTGCAACTGAGCGAATTGCATCCTTCGTTGTAACTCTTGATTCTCTGGCCATCGTTGCAGAAGTATTTGCAGATGTGGAATCGCATTTTGAAATTCACCTGTTCGTAAATACGTATCTGCAAGCATCCTGTCTATGTATGGAGGCCGCCAGATACCATCTTTAATCACAACAGTGAAATTCTGGACAACTTCGCCTGCATATTCAACCTCACC
The DNA here is from genome assembly GCA_964602215.1 of uncultured Isosphaeraceae bacterium. Classification (GTDB taxonomy): domain Bacteria; phylum Planctomycetota; class Phycisphaerae; order Phycisphaerales; family SM1A02. The sequence goes on from CAZRPZ010000047.1 coordinate 7,501, forward strand.
ACTTGTTACATGACTCCATGCCTTTTGACCATGGTACTCATGCCATCGAATCCATCCAGAGTGAACCAAGCAAATTGAGATAACTGCAAACCCAAGTAACCAGTACACTGAAGCTCGTTGTAATTTGCCGCGAAGTCGTAATTGCGATGTAAAGAACCGCACATTTTGTTTCGTCATCAATTGAATCGTTGTGATCGTTGCCCATGCATATATCACCCCAAACGTGAGCGCAAGTAAAAATGGAACTTCTCCGTAAAGCGTTCGTGTCATAAGTAACACGCCAATACAAACAATCCCCGCAACAAGTTCTTGCCACCAAGCCCAAGGCCATCTTCGCACTGGCTTCACGAAATTGTCAAATGAATGCATCAGTGGAATTTTTCCATATCCAAAAGAAATTGCATCTTTTGGACATGACATGACACAATCAAGATCTTTCATGCATGTCGGCGAGACTACACGTCCATGCACCTGTATTTCATGATGGACTTGTATGTTTGAAGTACATGCCGCAGTGCATTGCCCACAACCATCGCAATTCCCTTTAAGTTGAATCCCCGCAGGTGATACCCGATCGATGATCGCGAATGCCGCTCCATATGGACACACGAATCTGCAGAATCCTCTTGACCCCATGAACATCACTACAAAGAACCCAACTGTCAGGAATGTCAATGTTGTCATCAAAGGACCGGGCAAATTCCGAGTAAATTGTTCCGTTGTAAAGGAACCAAATCCCTCTTGGTCGGTCAGTATCCTAAAACCTGCCCAACTGCCACCCTCATATATTCGAACCACGGTTGGCCAGATGAACATATACACAAGTGCACCCACAGCTACGACTGGTAGAATTCTTGAACGGATTGATTTTGGCTTCAAGTGCATCTTGTGAAGAAGCCAACTCGACAAATCTTGAAGCGCTAAGATGTGACACGCCCATGAACAAAAGAACCTTCCAAAAAATAGGACGCTGATGAAAAGCACCCCAAGGAGGATTGTTCCAACTGTCACAATCCCCTGCTCAATTGTAAACATCGTTTCATTGAGTTCTGCTGGAGCAAGGGTCTTTCCGTACACCTTCCAGTGAATCAGATGCACCAAGAAAAGGACATAGATTAGGGATAGCACCAACGCTCTACGCGTATTCATTCGCTTTTTTCTTTGTTCTATTTCTTGTGTTTGCACAATTTTGTCTGAACCCAAATACATATAGTTCAGGCTACTCCATATAATAGGATATTTGTATCTGTTTAGTTTAATTCGGTCATTTTAAACCTGAAAAGTTGCATTATTAAAGGATTCCTTAATGAATAAGCAAATGTGGGCAGAACCATGGCGTATCAAAATGGTTGAGCCAATCACTATTCCAACAGTTGAAAAACGCCAAAAAGCGCTTCTGAAAGCTGGATTCAATACCTTCTTATTAGAAGCGGAAGACGTCTATATCGATTTGCTGACTGATTCTGGGACGTCAGCAATGAGTGATCGGCAGTGGGCAGGAATCATGCTTGGTGATGAGGCATATGCAGGTTCTCGAAATTACTTCAATTTAGAACGAGCTGTTGGTGAACATTATGGTTTTACACATCTCATCCCAACCCATCAAGGTCGAGGTGCTGAACATATCCTCTCGCAACTCTACATAAAGAAGGGTGATTTTGTCCCAGGAAATATGTACTTCACCACAACAAAATATCACCAAGAACATGCTGGAGGTACATTTGTAGATGTCATCGTTGATGAAGCATACGAACCCTCAAACGAGTATCCATTTAAAGGAAATGTGGATATCAGAAAACTGCAATCGCTGATCGATCAGGTGGGAGCTGAGCATATCCCTTACCTCTCACTTGAAACTAATGTCAACATGGCTGGTGGTCAGCCATGCAGTATGCAGAACATCATCGAAACTTGCGAGTTGTGCCATTCGCATGACATACCCGTCTTCCTTGATGCAACTCGAGCTGTAGAAAATTCGTGGTTTATTAAACAACGTGAAGAAGGATATTCGGACTGGTCAGTAAAGGAGATTCTCCGCTATATCTGTTCACACGCCGATGGTTGCACGATGTCTGGGAAGAAAGATAGTCTTGTCAATATTGGAGGTTTCCTTGCTGTCAACGATGACGAACTCGCCCAAGAAGCAAGAAACATGCTTGTCGTTTATGAAGGATTGCACACATACGGTGGAATGGCTGGCAGAGACATGGAAGCAATGTCTATCGGAATCGCAGAATCAGTTCAGGAAAGTCACATCGAATCAAGAATTGGCCAAGTACTCTACTTGGGAAATAAACTGATTGATGCTGGCATTCCAATTGTAAAACCAATCGGCTCCCACGGCGTCTTTATTGATGCTAAATCGTTCTTGGAACACGTTCCAAGAGAAGCGTACCCAGCCCAAGCACTCGCTGCTGCAATCTATCTTGACTCTGGAGTACGAACGATGGAACGTGGCGCTGTCTCGGCAGGTCGCGATGATGAAGGGAACAACATTTATCCAGAGTTAGAACTTGTACGACTTACTATTCCGCGTCGTGTGTACACTCAATCTCACATGGATGTTGTCGCTCAATCAATCATTTCGGTGTGGAATCAACGTCACGAAATATCTGGTCTTAAGATGGTGTACGAACCAGAACGACTACGTTTTTTCCAAACTCGATTCACGCCAATGGCACTAACCAAGCAAGACAATAACGCAAGTGATTCCAACTGCTCTGAGCAGTGCTCTGAACACGATCAATCAAATGATGAAACTCACGATTCATTTTCGTCTGTGAAGCACTAAAAAAGCCCTTTTTCTTCAAACCTTTGCCGAAATTGCCGCATTCACCGCTCCGTGATATCTTATTTTTACAAATTATTCATTGCTATTCCTTGCCTCACATGAAACAATGGCGGTGGTTGCGGACGAAGAAAAAAGGAAGTGGGAATGAAGAGCATCATATTCTGTGTACTTACTAGTGTTTTTGCGAATTCTGCAATGGCAACACACATTCCATTGGTTCCGATACTTATGTGTGTCGGGGGTGACATTCAAACAGAAAATGCACAATTAATTGCCTCTCCCTCAATTCCAGGTGACACCGTCGCATTTTCACTCGCTGCAGAAAATCAAACCATCGTTTTGGGTGCATATCGAAAAAATTATCCGGGAAATGGACCCGACTCCGGCGCACTCTATGTATTCGATCGAGATGGCGCAGAGTGGAACCAAACCGCATATCTCGCCGCCTCTGATGGAGCCGGCTTTGATTATCTTGGCTGGGCAGTCGACATTGAAAATGATGTCATTGCAGCAGGTGCAAGTTGGGCGAACGAAACGGCTGTAAAAAGCGGAGGTGTCTACATCTACCGCCACAGCAAAACATGGATCGAAGAAGCATTACTCGTTCCAAGTGATTTGCCTGAAGAAGCAAACTTCGGTCACTCACTCGATCTTGATGGCACTCGACTCATCGTTGGCGCACCATTCATTGATGAAGCAGTAAATGCTCAAGGAGTTGTGTACATCTTCAAAGATGATGGCGGACAATGGACACAAGAAGCAAGATTAACACCGGGAAATCTTGATGTGAATTTTGTTGGAAGTGCTGTTGCAATTGATGGAGACATCGCAGTCATCGGCGCCCCGCGTGATAATGGTGATGGGGTAAGCGCTGGAAGTGCATTCATCTACCAACTAGACGCAAGTAATAATTGGAATTTTGTCGCTCGGCTTTCTCCTGATACAACCGAGCCATATAGTTATTTTGGAAATAGTGTGTCGATGGAAGGCAACACCATTCTCATTGGTGCAGAATATTCCAACGAAGTTGGAACAAATACCGGAGCGGTGTTCGTCTTTGAACCCTCTGGAACAACATGGTCTCAATCACAAATATTAACTCCAAGCGACAATTGGGCTTGGGCACATTTTGGTGGTGCAATCGAAATCAAAAACGATACCGTTGCAATTGGTGCTTACGGACACCCTACTTCTACAGGTGCCGCATATATTTTTGAACGAGCAAAAGATGGATACTTTGTCCAAACTTCCCAACTTCTTGCCTCAGATGGCGCCATGAACGACCGTTTTGGAAATGATGTTGCAATTGGCGCCGACTATGTCGCTGTTGGAGCACCATATTGGACAAGCGAACAAGGGAGTGCGTATGTCTTTGATACAACCGCGCAACCATATCGAAGTTCTGGAAAAAACCCCATCAAAAATCCTCTCAGTGCTAGAAATTCTTTTAGCAATAATCGAACTGGAGAGGTACGCGGGAGTGTGAATTTTGATTACTTTGGCAATTTCAACGGTCATGATTATTTCATCACAACTGAAGTCATGGAATATTACGATGCACATGAGATGGCAAATGTTATTGGGATGCTCCTTGACCGACCCGCTGCACTCGCAACAATCAACAGTCAAGAAGAAAGCGACTTCGTTCAATCGATTACCGTTGAACTACTTTGGATTGGCTTGAGCGACCTTGCAACCGAAAGCGTCTTCGAATGGGATAGCGCAGAGCCACTTAATTGGACTGACTGGGGTAACAACGAACCAAATAA
>CAZRPZ010000048.1:0-16364 GCA_964602215.1 uncultured Isosphaeraceae bacterium
CTCGAAATGGCGAGATGCCAATCGAAAATCGTTCGGCAATTCTCGTTGTTGCGGGAATCGATGGAACTCATGTGCTTGGAAGCGAGGTTGCGATGAACGTCGCAGAAGAGTTGATTGCAAAAGAACCATCGGAAACAAAAACGCTACTTGAAAAACATAAAATTTATATTATTCCGCAAGTCAACCCAGATGTTGCCAGTCAGTACTTCGCACTTGTCAAAGACAATCGATATAAAAATAATAAACCTGTTGACGATGATCATGATGGGTTGATAGATGAAGATAGCAGTGACGATTTGAACGGCGATGGGTATATCACCATGATGCGCGTGCCAGACCTCGAAAAAGCGACGCATCTCTCCAATCCAGATGAACCTCGACTTCACATCAAACCAGATGCTCTAAAAGGACAATCTGCTTCATTTGTTTTATACACCGAGGGCATTGATGATGACGATGATGGCAAATACAACGAGGATGGAGTAGGAGGAGTAGACCTCAACAAAAACTTCATGCATGGATATCAAATTCATGGAGATGGTGCGGGGTCTTGGCAACTATCAGAGAATGAGTCAAGGGCGCTCGCTGACTTTGTACTTCAACATCAAGATATTGCTGCAATTGTTGTCTATGGCAAACATGATACGCTTACTTCACCGCTTGCAGAAAGTGGAAGAGATCCAGCCGGCGCCCCAAAAAAACTTGATGCGGGTGACGTTGAACTCTACAAGTTGGTCAGTGAACGGTTTAATGAACTCACGAAACTGACAAATACAACTCAACCAAATTGGGATGGCAGTTTCGTTGCGTGGGCGTACTCTCAATATGGAGTACCTGCTTTTTCAACTCCACTATGGTCACGTCCTGATCCGATTCAAGAAGACCCTGAGCCGGATGCTGAAGAAGACGATTCAGATGAAGCAGTTGAATCTTCGGGTCAATCTGAATCTCGTGGCCGAGGAAGATTCGACCTGCAAGAAATGCGTGCAGAATTCGATATTGATGGTGATGGAGAACTCAACGATGAAGAACGCGGCGCGATGCGAGAGCATATGCGCGAACAATTTGGTGGTCGTGGTCCAAGAGGCGGACAGCGTGGGGGAGGAAATAGATCTTCTCCAGAATCTACCCATGCAAGTTCAAATACTGTGGATGAAAACCTCACCCCTTCGGGGATTGGAGATATTTCTCAAGAAACACTCGATGAATTGTTGCAAGCAGCCGAAGCAGCTGGCTTTCCAGTGACCGAAGAGATGATGGCTGAGATTACCCCAGAACAAATTGAACAATATGCAAAGATGTCTGGGATACAAATCCGTCACGTCAAACAACCGACCACAGGAAGTGCTTCTTCATCTGAAGAAACCGCTTGGCTTACATACAGCGATACCCTTCGAAATGGCGAGGGGTTTATTGAGTGGAAGGAATTTGACCATCCTCAACTTGGAATGGTTGAAATCGGTGGCTGGGTCCCCTACTTCAAAACAACTCCTCCAATTGAGGAAGTTTATGAAATTACAAACTCTCAGACGGAATTTTTACTTGATTTGGCAAGCAAACTTCCAGATGTAAAACTAGAAGCACCCATTATCAAAAAACTTAGTGCAAATCTCTGGGAAGTGAAGGTATCGGTTCGAAACGATGGCTGGCTTCCAACTGGAACAGCGATGGCGAAGAAAAATAAACGAGCAAGACCATATATTGTTCGTCTAGAAGTGCAAAATGATGTCATTCTCTCTGGTCGAAAAGTTCATCGCATTTGGGACCTTGCTGGGGGTGGAACACGGAAATGGTTTACTTGGATTATTCAAGGGAGCCCAAACGAGAACATAGACATCACATTGTTTAGTGAGAAATTTGGAAACGAAACCATTTCTCTCACACTCAAAAACACAGAAGGAGGTGGTGCGTGAAAACTATTCTTACAAATTTAGTCCTATTACTCATCATCAATTCAGCATCTTTCGCCCAAGCCCCCTACCCCTCTAAAGTTGATTTGCGCTTTGATCATTGGTATGACTATGAAGAAATGACCCAAGCATTGCACGACCTGGTGGATGCGTATCCGAATTTGTTAACACTGGATTCCATTGGCAAGAGTGTTGGCGGGCGAGATTTATGGCTTGTCACTTTAAACAACCCTGACACAGGAACTGACAGAAATAAGACAGCAATGTTCATTGACGGCAACATTCATGGAAACGAAATTCAAGCTGCTGAGACCGTCTTGTATTCGATTTGGTATCTCTGTAAAAGTTATGGAAAAATAGCGCGAATCACCGAACTCGTTGATGAACGAGCGTTTTACTTTTTACCGATGGAGAACCCAGATGGCCGTGAAGTTTGGTTCCATGAACCGGCGACTCCACACTACCTTAGAGGTGGAATTCGCCCAGTTGACAATGACCACGATGGGGCTCTTGACGAAGATGGTCCTGACGACTTAGACGGCGATGGTCACATCACTTCAATGTGGATACAGGATTCACTTGGCAGATATGAAATCGATGAGAGTGATCCACGTTTCTTCACGCGAGTTGCCGAAAATGATCCGCCGGGAGGATGGTCACGTTTAGGTGAAGAAGGGATTGATAATGATGATGATGGTCGAATCAACGAAGATGGGATAGGTGGATATGACCCGAATCGAAACTGGCCTGCTGATTGGCAACCAGAATGGATTCAATATGGTGCAACTGATTACCCTTTTAGTCTGCCTGAAACTAGGGTTATTGGTGAGTTTTTACTCAATCATCCAAATGTTGCGGCTGCACAAAGTTATCACAATGCAGGCGGCATGATATTGCAGGGACCAAGTGCTTCTTACGTGTCTTATCCAAGATCTGATGTTAATGTTCATACTGAAATTGCAAATAAAGGAAGTGAGATGTTGCCTTTTTATGATCCAATGGTTGCATACAAAGATTTGTACACGGTGCATGGTGGTGAAGATGGTTTCACGTATGAAACTTTGGGAATTGTAAGTTTCACAAATGAGTTATGGACTGACAAACGAATGCTCGCCAACGGAGAAAATCCGTCACGCGAAGAACGAACACAATTTCGTGATTTGTTGCAATTTGAAGATGTCTTTGTGCCTTACCACGAAGTGGAGCATCCAAAATATGGAAAAGTCCTCGTTGGGGGCACAACAAAATACTCAAGCCGTGTTACTCCCCCATGGATGCTCGAAGAAGGTTGTCACCGAAATTTTGCGTTCACTATGTTCCACGCCGATGAGATGCCACTTCTACAGTGGGGTGCTCTTGATGTCAAAAAAATTGGCAATCAGTTATGGAAAGTTACAATAGAGATCTCAAATGACAAGTTAATTCCTTCGCGAACTGCCATGGCTGCGAAACATCATATTGGAGCTCCAGACATCCTCACATGCTCGACCACGAATTCCAATAGTGTGGCAGCGTCTGGTACTGTTCGCTCTCTGCTTCCAACGACGAAGCTCTCTGTTATCGATTCACAGCGACCCGAACGTCTTGTTGTCAACAGGGGTATCGCGGGGAAGGATAGCACCCTCTTTCAGTTCATCGTTGATGGATATGGAGAAATTGAATTTGATTACACGGCGGAAAAGGGCGGTTCATTGAATCGAAAAGTTCAACTTAAAGAACAATTTGAAGCAAAACCAATTGAACACAAACGCTCGATTCCAAACCCACCTGTATAAATAGACGATGCCCAGTTCAATGCAACGTAATCTTCGCCTGTACCCATGGTATGTGGGTTTGTTTCATGCATATTTTTGGCTTCCTGTTTACTTCCTCTTTTTTAATAGCAAACTCGATCTTGCAGACGTTCTTTTTCTTGAATCTATCTACTTCACATGTGTTGTGCTACTTGAAGTACCCTCTGGATGGTTTAGTGACACCTTTGGTCGAAAAAAAACACTTGTTACAGCAAGTGTGTTTCTTTGTGTCTCATACATTCTATTCCTTCTAGCAAATTCTTTTGAAATGTTTGCTATAGCGCAAATCTTCCTTGCAGGAGGTATCGCTTTTAATAGTGGTACGGATACAAGTTTGTTACTCGAAACAACCCAGACCCTAGGACAAGAAGACACGTACGCAACACAAGAAGCCAAGGCAACAAAATTCAACTTTTTAGGAACTGCATTCGCTGGAGTATTAGGTGGGCTTGCAGCAATTCCAGATTACCGTGGAGCATACGTACTTTCATTTGCTGGGGCAATTGGATTGTTTCTTATATCACTTAGTTTTAAAGAACCAAATCAACGGTCAAAAGAAGAACGGGCAAACTTTACAACTCAGATTGTTTCTTGTTTCAAAATTTTGCAAAATAAACAATTATTGTGGCTTTCTTTTTTTGCAGTCTTCATGATTATCATTAATCACATTCCATATGAATTTTACCAACCCTACATCAAAGAACTTGCAAGGGAATATGAAATTATGAAAGCAACACCGTTCCTCACAAGTATCCACCTAACGATTACTATGTTGATTGCCGCTTGGATTGCCTCGCGTTCAATACGAATCCGAGATCGAATTGGAACGAACGCAACGCTTCTCTCTGCAGCTGGACTACAGGTTGCCATGATGGCTTCTATGCACTTCTTCTTAAATATTCCCGCAGCAATTGCAACTCTTCTTAGAAGTTGTCCAAGAGCACTGATGACTGCTCCACTAAACGCAGCAGTTGCCCCGATCGTTCCAGCGGAAAGAAGGGCAACATTTCTGTCGCTTCAAAGTTTATTTGGGCGGCTCGGATTTTCAATCACACTCGCGACATTTGGAGTGCTGGCTGGTGGTAAGGAATGGTCGGCTATTTCAAAAATGTTGGGCTGGGGTATGTGGGGTGGAATTGTTGGGCTAACTCTTTTGGCGATTACAGCCAGAAGAAGGTGACTGTTTCTTCCCATCAATTGTGAGTTTTGTTTTCATTGGCTTAGACGTATTACTACAACAAGAATTTTTTTTGAATCGAGGAATGAATGGTCGGATTAGAACAAACACTGCCAACACCGCTATACATGTTACTGTCCAAAATTGCCAGTTTCCTATAGGCATTATTGCGTCACCATTGTCACGATTGTAAATGTTGCAAATGCGGCGAGCCAAGCCAAAACAGTCATATATCCTAGTTGTAACAAAGCCCAATTCCAAGACCCTGTTTCACGGCGAGTGACAGCAATTGTTGGCAAACACTGCATGGCAAGTACAAAGAATACTAATAAACTCGCTGCTGTTGGAAGATTAAAAATTTTCTGGCCATCATCTCGTTTCGCATGTTCTATTTTTTCTAACACCCCTTCATTTTCAACATCATCATCCCCAGCTGTAAGAACTGCTAATGTAGAGACAAACACTTCTCTTGCAGCAAAACTTGTCAAAACACCAACCGTTAATTTCCAGTCATACCCAATTGGAGAGAAAATTGGTTGAGCAAACTTGCCAATTTTTCCTGCGTAACTTTCAGATAGTTGGGAAGTGTATTGCAATGTATCAGCTTCGTTTAACAACTGTTCAGAAGCAATCAAATCACTTGAAGCCACAACTCTTGCTTGTTCTCTAAGAGCATCCACTTTGTCTGGTGGAGAAATTTTTGGATATGCAGAAAGCCACCACAACACAATAACAATCGCAAGAATAACTGTTCCAGCATTTTTTAAGAACACCCAAGCACGATCAATTGTTGTTAGTACTGCAGTCCGCAAAGAAGGCATTTTATATGTTGGTAATTCCAACATCATTGGTCTTGAGACTCCCGGAATAACGGTGCGTCTAACAATGAGTGCAGTGAACAATGCTGCTAAGCCACCAAGAGCATAGCAACCAAAAAAAGCAAGCCCAGCAATAAAGGGTTTATCTACGAATAACACCCCAATAAGCAGAACATATACAGGAAGCCGTGCCGAGCAACTAAAAAATGGTGCGACTAGAATTGTTGCAATCCTATCTCTTCGGTCTGGAACAATACGTGCAGCCATAATAGCTGGAATGGCACATGCGTGGGCAGATAGAAATGGAACGAACGATTGTCCCGGCAAGCCAAACTTTCTAAGAAGCCGGTCCATGACAAACGCCGCCCTTGCTAAGTAACCCGTATCCTCGAGCAAACTGATTAGGAAAAAGAGTAAACATATTTGTGGCAAGAAGACAACTGTGCCAGCAATTCCCGCAATTACACCATCAACAACCATATCATGAAGATCGCCCTCTGGAAGTAATCCCCCTATTGCTGTTCCTGCATGACCAAAGATAACATCAACGATATCCATGGGAAATGCTGCGAGAGTAAAAATTGTCCAAAATAATCCTGCCATAACACAGGCAAACACGATTAATCCAAGAATTGGGTGTGTAAATGTTCGATCAAGGCGGTCTGTAAAAGTGCCAGTGGCAAGTGTTCCTCCAACACTTGATGCAATTATTTCATTTGCCCAGTTGTTCACTATCAGAACGTCTTCTACATTTGGCAACTCAACTTTTTTGTTCTGGATTGCATTGAGTGCGTGTTGCAGTTCAGCAATTCCTTTGCCACTACGGGGGTGTACAGCAACAACGGTGCATCCGAGTTGTTCTCCAAACTTTTCTGTGTCAATTGTAAGACCTGATTTTTGAGCAATATCCACCATCGTTAACGCGATGACACATGGAACACCGTGCTGTAATACTTCATTGACAATCGATAAATTTCTTCTCAAGTTTGTTGCATCAATCACAACGAGAACTGCATCTGGCAATTCACACTCGACCCCTTCAAGTGCCTTTTTACAAACCCTTGACAAATCATCGTTTGCGTATAAAGTGTATTGACCGGGTAAATCTGTAAATTTTCTTGTTATGGTTCCCGATGTGCTTGTGCCAATTCTCGCCTCAACCGTACTGCCCGGAAAATTAGAGGTTGCACTACGAAGACCACAAAGACGATTGAAGAGAGTTGTTTTGCCAACATTTGGATTGCCCAAAAGTAATACTGAGCGTGCCACTTCTGATTGCGAATCGGATTTCTGCATTTTGGTTATGCTTCGTTACAAACGCCACAGCGGCGAACCATAATTCTGCTTGTAAGTTCACTTGAAAGCCCCAGACGGGTTGCTTCCACTTGAACGATGCAGGGCTGCCCTTGTTGGCATAATTGAAACGATGCATCATTATGAAGCCCCATTGCAGAAAGTGCTTGGCGTTCTTCAAAATCTAAATCCGTAAGATGAATAACTGCCTCTTCCCGCTCACTGAGTTCAGAAAGCGGAACGAGTTTGTGTTCGATTGTGGGCTGTGTTAATGTCGCCATTTGGTGAGATTCTTCCGTCAATGAGACTCGGTCTCAACTGAATGTTGAAGGATACACAAGCATAAAGGACTTGACAACCCTAATATGGAGTTGTTTGTCGTTTTTTCAATTTGCCCCATTCTTCAACTCATAACTAGGTTTTATCTGTGATATCCAATACTTGGTCAGTAGAAACAAAAACAAGTTTCGCTGTTACTTGCTCGATGGGAATTCCAAGAAGCCCTGATGCTGCAAGTCGATAGGATGAGAGTTGTGGTGCATAGTGGTCTATTTTCTCTGAAAGTTCACCCTCGTCAATCGAGTCTGTTTTCCAATCGATGACCTCGGCTCCGACAATAAATCCAGCGTCGTCTTTGAAGACTACAAGTCGATCAATTGAGCCATCGATATCTGTTGGCTCGTCTAGAATGACACTGGCGAATTGAGTCCCCTTTCCAACTCGGATGACAAAATCTTGTTCTCTATACACCTCGACATTGCCTTCTGGCTTCGTTAGTAACTTTGATATTTCTGCTCCCTGTAAAGAACCTAAATATCGCTTTGCAGCATTTTGTAAATCAGTTGGCGTCACTCTCGATGCTTCTTCAACTGGCGCGTTCTCGAATAAAGTTTTTTCAGAAGGGATTTCTGAAAGCCACTCAATGTCTTCAAACCATTTATGTGTAATCGTTCCCAAATCAAATGCTGTATTTGTTCCTCCAGCGAATCGTTTAGAAATCACGACTGTTCCTCCACCTTCCAAACTTGAAGGAGATGCAGTAGCAATCCCCTTTCCCACAACAACTGGATCAGCAGATACATGTAATGTAAACGGTTCGATTTCAGATTTTGTTTCTTCGGTTTCTATTTTGTAATCTTCAACCCATGTAGAATCGCTGCCATCTGCAACCCAAATGGTCGAATCTGGTTCCTGCTTTTGCTTTTCACCGATGAGTTGCAGGAGCAAACCGTCTAATTTTTTGTGATGCTTCGTCGCTTTTGGTCTTGTGGGTACAATCATGCGTAGGGCTCGCTTTGCACGAGTCATCGCAACATACAACAAACATATTGCATCATTCACTTGGTTCTGATTTGTTTCTTCTCGCATCTCGCCGTACTCTGGAATGACATTATCAAGATAATCACTTGCATACATTCCTATGCGAGTTGGTTCTTCGCAAGGATTTGTGTGCAACTCCATCATATCTGGGGCTTTCCAAATCGCTTGATCAAGATCGCAAACCACAACGGCATCGAATGACAATCCTTTAGACTTGTGAATTGTCATTACCTGTACTTGGGATGAGGCGGGATCTGCAACAGCAACTTCCCGAACAATACGAACAAACTCAGATGGGCGTAATGTTTTCTCAAGGGCGTACGACTCCGCAAATTCGACGAGTTGCCAAAGTCGCAATCGCTCTCTTGTATCAACATGTTTTACTAATTGTTCCGCAAGTGACTGAATAACACTTGCATACCCGTTTCTCAATAGCGAACTTCGTATTTCTCTGCTCGCACTGTCTAACGAACTTGTTTCAAAAGGATATTTCAATCCTACATGTTTTGCGAGCGGAGAAATCGCAACATGGAATGTGTGTACAGAATTGCACTGATCATCTGCCATTAAAAGTGTAGAAAGAATAAGCGTAACTGCAGGAGAATCTGTTAACGGATTTCCACCAAACTCAGACGCAGGAATTGAATCTTCGTTCATGCGCAGAGCGTGCACAATTCTTTGAATCTGTTGCTTCGTATTACTTCGAACAAGAACTCCAATTGTGGCTTGGGGAGCATCCTTATGCAATTTTGATACAACTTCAACGACTTTGTCAACGCAAGATTGAAGCGATGTTTTATCTGGATCAGATCCAGCGGTTTGAATATCTGCGTAACCCTTCAAGTGTTGAATCGGCTCAGCTGAAACATGATGAACAAAATCTTCACCCCAAATTGTTGCAGCATCTGGTGAATGGTCTGTTAACAGATCTGCTTTTTCGATGTTTCCAAAAACTGAATTAACTGCATCCAGTACAGGTGGTGTACATCTCCAACTTGCATCAAGGCGCGTTGATTTCGCTTGGATGAGTTCCTCTTCAAGCCCGCGCAAGAGCGCCGGCTCTCCACCCCGAAAACTGTACAGACTTTGCTTCACATCGCCTACAAAAAAGAGGGAGCGATCGTTTGTCGACTGATTGATTTCTTGAACAATGGGCTCTAGCACTTTCCATTGCGTAAGAGACGTATCTTGAAATTCATCAACGAGCATGTGGTCGATTGATCCATCCATTCTGAATTGCAATTCTGTTAACTTATCCATGATTTCACTGTTACTCAGTTGAAACGTCACATCATCAAAGGAATAGAAACCATGTTGATGTTTTGCTTCAAGCCAACACCTATTTAATGATTGCATGAGTTCATACGTGCTTTGATTTTTAATTATCATTCGGTTCGCCATCACACTGAAACTGTGTTCTATAAGGGGTTGAAATGACTCTTCGATACCTTCTTCTAAATCTACCCCGTAGTACTCTAGGGTTTCATTAATAATCGCAGGAGCGAGCCCTGCGGTCAAAAACCCCTTCCAATTCCTCTTTCGCAAATTCTCGACAGCTGTATCCCGAGCTTTCACTTGTCGGGTAATAGTCAACGGAATATTTTCAATAACAACAATTGCTTTTTCAACTTCATTGGTAGAAAGTGTCTGTTGCATCTCCCCAAACTTCCAAACATCTTCATCACTTCCTCGCACTGCAATATACGCGTGTTTTCTTACTTCGTCGATTGTCTTATACACAGGAACTTTTGCCCCAGATTTGGATTGACGGAGAGTGTTTGCAAGTTTTTTTACTTCTTTTGAATCTCGAGTAAGACGTTGCACTGCATCAGTAAACACCTTGTCCTCATGCACTTCATCTAAAATCGACCAGCCTTGAGTTAACTCAAGTGTGTCAGAAAAAGCAGTAGCCGTTCGTACAAAGAAACTGTCGATTGTACCTATATTCAACCGGTGAATAATCGAAACGAGTTCTTGTAGTAAAATTGCACACTCTTTGCGACCTTTTTCAAATGTATCGCTGAGTTCAGGAACTCCTATTTTCAGTGTATTGAATCCCTCTTCATTCAAAATTGCATTTGAAAGCATTTCAATTATTCGGTCCCGTATTTCACCTGCTGCTTTGCGGCTAAATGTTGTTGCAAGTATTGTTGTGGGATCTGCGCCCAATTTCATCAAGCGAATAAAACGGTACGCTAACAATTGAGTTTTTCCAGAACCTGCAAGAGCTTGGATAATTTCAACTGGAAGAAATTCACTCATACGTTCCTCCCGCTTCTTCTTCCACACTATTGTCTTGGCAAATCCATGAATAAGTGTCGCTATATTTTGGTGCGGGTGTAATGGGGAAGTCGCAATATTCGTTTCTTAGTATTGCGCCGATTGTAAAGTTAATTGTGTCCTCTAAAACATCTTCCATCTTGCTGGGTGGGCACAGCAAATCTATTCCACTTGTAGAATCTTGGTCGCCTATTTTGAAGTACCCGAGTTGCACGTTATCTTTGCTCATGTCAAACCCTTTTAATTCTTGAATTTCTGTGAGCAATTCTCTGTACAGCGGAAGTTGCAAATCAATCCACTGGTCCTTTGTAAAATGCGCCTTGTTCGCAGTTGTTGATCCAGTCTTATAATCAAGTACCCGAATACGACCATCTTTGTGAACCTCGACCCGATCGATTACACCACGAACCTTAAAAGTCCCCTCTTCAACTTCCATTTCCTTTACTAGAAATCGTTCTGTGCACACAATTTCCCATCCCTCTTTGGCAGATTCTGCTTGATGTTTTGCAAACGTTCGCAATCTATATTTTGCAAGTTCTACTTGGATGTAAATTTTATTGTTCAAGTTCGACCCAAGTTGTTCCTTCACAATTGCATCGAGAGCATCGCAAACAAATTCTTCAATAACAGTGGCGTCGGTTTCATTTTTAACTGCGTCGGTTTCACCGAATCGTTGCAAAACTTTATGTACAAATGAACCAAACAACTTCGCATCAAGTTCACTACTTCCCTCTTCTGCAACATCTAACTTCAATACGTGTTTTAACCAAAATCGATATTGGCACGCGAGATAATCTTTAAACGCAGTCACAGATAGTTGTCGAAGTGGTTCAGTTAAGTACTCAGAAGGCCGTGGAACTGTGATGCCATCTCCACACCGTTCTGTTTCAAATTGGGGCGGGACGAGCGGTTGCTCGCTGTCGAATGAAACAACGAGTTCGCTTGAGCGAATTGCTAGTTTGTTCGCTACTTCTATGGCAGAATCATGATCTAATTCTTTTATGTTTTCCAAACGCATTAGAAGCGGATTTGGCGAAAGGGGGTCACCGTCTGTATTTTTTCGACCCACTATCCATTTCAAACTACCTTTTGAAGTTCTCGATTGCTGCATAGCGATTATTGCGTGGGCATCGCGTGCCATACGGCGATCAATCGTTTCTAATCCAAGTGCACCTAGCAGAGAGTCTGGGAAGAAAGCATCACTGGAATTGTTGCTTCCCCCGATATCTGCGCTCATGCCAACAACAACCAAGTGTGGTGCATCTGAAGCCATTCCTTCAAGCCACCCAACAGTGTCTACCGCTGCTATATCAGGCAATTCTGGAATTGTTGATTGCTCTAGATCTCTAAGAACGAGTTGAAGTGCCTCTGAACATTTAATATCTCCTATTTGCTTGCTGAGTGGCTCTGGTATACCATCAAATTTGTCAAGCACCCCGAATATTTTCTGCAGCACTTTCAACTGTACGCTTGTGCGGTCAAGGGTCTTTGAACCATAAATCTTCAACAGTAACGATCGAATCTCATTTGAACACTCTGTGATGGAGGCACCTTTTTGTTCAAGCAAAATGTTCCCCATGCATAATTCAAATACTTTTTGATGTAACTCTTCCAACCCATCGAGATTTTCACGAGTATTCTTGGGTTGAAACCACTTCGTATTACTCAATTTAGATGGAATAACTTGCGTTGAATATCGACTTAATCTTGAATACAAATGTTCTTCAATACGCAAAACGCTTGCTATATCTGGATGTCGCAACAGCGCTGCATAGGAAGAATACGATTGCGTTGCTATAAACTCAGCAATTGCCGAAAGTAGAAGTGCTTCAGAAGTTTGTAACACTGGTATACCCCCTGAAAATCGGCTGCGTACACCGTGCCCTTCCATATGCCTTCGAAGAATTGGGATGAGTTGTTCATCTGTTGAGATAACTGCAATTTGATCTGTTGTTGTAATTCCTTGAAGGGAAGAAAGTGCCCGTACCGCTTCTACAGATTGGGCACTTGGGGAACCGGCGACAATAATATCTTCATCATGAAGATCAATATTCATTTGTAGCCAGTACTCAGAATGAATACAACCGCACAAATCAAACCCGTCTTGGTGTATTTCCGGTGAGCGAATTAGCGAATCAACAGTAACTCCATCGCCAAGGAGTCGTTGTAGCAGTTGGGTTGTTGCTTTTGATAAATCAGAACCCCCAACAACTACTATGTGTTCCATCAAGCCAATGTGCAATTCAGAATCCGGATGCAAAAGTTGAACTTGTACTTGTTCAAACTGCGTAAGATTATGTTCAGCGAGTTTTGATTGAACATCCAACTGGATTTGATGCAGAAGATCAAAACGTTTCTGGGCATCTTCCGTGAGAAGGAGTTGCGCTTCTTGCGGCCAAGTTTCTCTTTGTAACGTAAGACCGCCACCCGCTGCAATCCGATTTGTTTCCAAAACGCGTTTTGCAACTTGGCACCACGCTGTGAAATCTGTTTCAACAATTGGACGCGCCCCTATGATTGGCTTCAGTTTTCGGGAGTCCATTCCCCGAAGATAGGCAGCAGTCGCAATAAGAACTTGTTGCTGATCCGCAATCTGAAGGTGTTTTGGCAAGACTGTTTTGAAAAATTGCGACGTTGTTTGAATTGTAGGCATCTCGACCGCCCTGCCATTTTTATTGGCTTCATTGAGAAAGAATGATTGCAATTGGCGGACAACAGCCTGCCCAGAAACAAGGACAAGAAGCCGGTTTCCTGAACCGAGCCCTTCATCTAAATACTTCTCTTGTAACCACTTGGCAGAAGTCGAAAGGAATGGGTATTCCCACCCCAGAAAGTAACGTTGTATCCCAGTCATGAGGTGTGAACAATACCACAAGCACACCCCGTTCTCTGACCACATCATGTCATCCCGTCATGCAGAAATATGGGGAATGTTCCACGCATTTGAGTCAACATAAGTCAGCACAAAGAGTTACGTAGTGCCGATAAAAACCTCAAAAAAAATACCATACGCAACGTTTTGGCACTACTGAAGTTGTGAATCTGGGTAAAGAAAAGTGGGATATTTCCTCTCCAAAGTAACCAAATTGATGTGGAACTGCCGATAACCTAACAGGCGAAGTGGTGGAACGCCCTCGAGCAACTAACGCCCGAAAGGGTGCTCGTTGCGTTCCTTCTCTTCTCTTCTCTTCCATCACCCTTGAATCTTCGGATTCAAGGGTGATTTTTTTGTGAGAGCCACCGATGCTTACTTGCGATTACAAGCATGAATCACAATGAGCGCAAGTGGTCCTGCAACATCTGTCCAGAACCATGGACCTGCATTACCCGGTGCAAAATTATTTGCCACAATCATCTGATTCACATGACCAACTGCATCACCCCAGAGCCAAACTGAAACTGCAATGACAGTTGCAAGTCGAAATTGCCTTGACGCCTTTAATGAAAGTAAACCAAGAACACCAACAATTGCATTTGCAATACCAACCTCCCATTGGAATGGGCTGTTCGACCAACCAATGCCTTCTGCTGCTACGTTCGGCCAGAAACAATGCAGAACAAAAGTATAGATGCCTACAAGACCAACAAACAAGAAGAGCATCCAAAATTCGAGTGGTTCCCACAAGTGCCCTTTTTTCTTGTTTGCTCGACGGATAAAACCAATGATTCCTAAAACAAATGCAAGTAGAAATGCAATAAGTGAAGTGTTTTCAAAAAAGAAGGCTATAGAATTTTTCAACATAATTCCTCCATTGAGTAGCGTGTGCTACACATTGAGGCTACTTCTTCGTGGTTGTGCGATACAAGAATAGTAGTTGGTTTAATTTCACTATGCAGAGACATGATGTATTCTTTCATCGTATCTCCAAGGATAGGGTCTACAGAAATAAATGGTTCGTCAAGCAATAACACTTTTGGTTTTTTGATTACTGCTCGAGCAAGAGCAACTCTTCGCCGTTCCCCCCCACTACATTTCGATACTTTTCGGTCCGCAACGCTTGAAAGGTCGAGTCGTTCGATTATTTCAGCAACTTTCTCCTCCTTTCTGTCTCGGTTTTGCAATGGAAAGCGAATATTTTGCTCGACCGAAAGGTGTTCATACAGTGGCTGATCTTGCATCATGATGCCAATTCCCCTTGCATGCGGTTTCATGGAATTCACCGGCTGTTCGTTTATCAGAATATCCCCAGCGTCCACAGAAAGAATCCCCGCAATGCAGTGAAGTAACGTAGATTTTCCGCAACCCGAGGAACCAATTAATCCTACGAGTTCGCCATCTCCCACCTTCAATGTGAAGTCTGTAAAAATGGAATTACCCTGTGGGTATTTAAAAGAAATATTCTTAACCTGAAGCGACATGTAAGGTAGCATACACCGATGATCTATACTGCAATGCTCTTCACTCTTTTGCAGCCAGCGCCTACTGCTAACGCGGACACTCCACATGGCACACTCACGTTTAGTGTTTCAGACCTCGATGGCAACCACATTCCAGCCCGAATTACATTTACAGATGCCAACCAGCACAAACAAGATCTATTCCCCAACGCAGATGCAAGCCCCACGAAACTTGCAGTTCGTGACCATGCGGTGTACACACTCGATGGCACAGGAACTATTACTGTTCCTGTGGGTGAATGGAACATCCTCGCTTCACACGGTATTGAGTGGTCACTTGATGAAACAACAGTCATTTTCGAAGAAGATAAGGAATATACGTGGGATGCTATACTTGAGCACGAAATAGATACGACCGGTTGGATTAGTGGCGACTTCCACTTACACACGCTTACGTATTCAGGCCATGGTGACTCCAATATGAATGAACGAATTATTTCGATTATTGGAGAAAATGTAGAGTTTGCTGTTGCAACTGACCACAATCACAATACAGATTACCAGCCAATAATCGATGACCTTGAAGCGAACGAACATCTCACTGCAGTCATTGGCAATGAAGTTTCTTGTTCCTACGGACACCTCAATGCGTTCCCTTTTGACGCTGAAGCAAGTGTCGTAAATCAAAATTTAGAAGCCCCCGAATTGTTTGCTATGATTCGAAGTGCAGATTCTGGCGAAGGGGTTGTCCCAATTATTCAGATTAATCATCCTCGTTGGGGAAACATAGATTACTTTGGCAAGCGTGGGCTCGACCCAGTTACAGGTGAATCTAATGATGATCGATGGTCATGGGATTTTGATTCAATAGAAGTATTGAATGAAAATCCGGGTTGGGGATTTTATGACGCTGAAATCACTGATATGCCAACACGTGCAAGTAGACACAGTGTGCTGCGGGATTGGTACAACATGCTCAACGCTGGCCGGCGTGTTGCAGCGGTTGGAAACAGTGACAGTCACACCGTCATTCACAACATTGCTGGTATCCCGAGGAATTACGTTTATACCGGAAATGACGACGCTGGAAATATTGATCCTGCTGAAGTCACAAATGCAATTCGCTCTGGGTACATGTCAACAACAACTGGACCGTTTCTTCGCATGACTGCCAATGGCCACCCGATGGGCTCTACTATTTCAGCGCACGACGAAACTCTTGATATTCATCTTGATTTGCAAGCACCCTCATGGGTAGATTTGGACAGTGTTCGAGTTATTCAGAACGGCGACGAAGTCGCAGAAATAACGTATGAAGGCGACCGCGATGGCATGTTGCATCTTCGCCCAAGGGTACGAATTGCTATCCCGCGTGATTGTTGGGTTGTCGCAATTGCAGAGGGCGACGAACCAATGAAACCCTACGTCATGCATG
>CAZRPZ010000049.1:0-10364 GCA_964602215.1 uncultured Isosphaeraceae bacterium
TGTTGAAACAACGACCTTTGGCGTTCTGCAGTTCATTCTATTGTCCAAGTACTCATAAGGAGGATTTGTAGATCCACGATATTTACAAACGAAGTTGAATATCCCGCATTTTCAACCTCAGACTCAATTTCATCGATCGTAAAGCACCCTGTAGCAACACTAAAATTATTCCCTCCTACAAACCGTTCATAATTTCTACCCCAAATGTCAATGCCTCCAGAATTCCCTAATTCTGCATATAAAGTAATTTCTGATCTACAGACAAAACTAGTTCCAATTCCTCCCTCAGTGGTACACCGCTGCTCCCGGCCAATAATAATTAATGAATCTCGAAGATGCAATAATCGTTTTTCATAGGAGCCAGAAATTAAAATTCCCAATTGCTGTTGAACGCCTGATTCATATTCACAATCTCGGATGGTCCTCCCCCAATTAGACAGCATATTCACGCCCCCACGACGTGCTACAGTCCACCACGGTTCCCCTGATTTATAGAGGATTGGGATGTGGTGACGTAATTCCCACTCTCCCTCACCAAGATAGTCCAATCTCCATGAAGTTAGACCGTTTTGCACTTTTGCAAAAATGGGCTCCCATATTCCATACTGTGCCTTTTGATTCATCCGAAACCTCCTAGCGAATCGCTAAGACCTACTCTTTTGCAACGTAAAGTTGCCGCATCTAGAAGACCGCTCTCCTAACACCACCTTGCCTAGGCCGGCAGGTTGGCGAGGGCTAATGCCCTGCTCTTGATGCAATGTCAATCATACACCTTTGAATTGAGGTGTCAAGGGAATCATGGGAAAACAAATTTCGGGGGTGACACTATGTCGTCAGTGCAAAGAGATTCAGCCCTGGGCATCCATGACTTCGCAGAGCAAGGCGTCCATCTTGGTACGGACATCCGCTTCAGAAACGTCAGTTCCAGCCAAGTCCCCTGCTACTTTTCGCATGACATCATCGTCGCCGGTTTCCTCAAAGTCGCTTTTGATAACATCGTGGATATATGTTTCTACTGCATCGCCATCCTTGCCTAGAATCTCAGCTGCCCAGAGGGCAAGTTGTTTATTCCGCTTGGCGATGAGTTTAAATCGCAGTTCTTGGTCGTGTGCGTATTTCGCTTCAAATGCATTTTCTCGTTCTTCAAACATTGATTTCTCCAATTCTTCCCTAATGATACAATCAATTTGACTCATGTTTACACTTCATCACTTCATTTTCGTTATTCCGTTTGCTCTATTCCAAAGCCCCCTCCCAAACCCAATGCTTGGCGATTTGACCGATTCGACTGCCAAAATCCTCGTGCAACCCAGTGACAGTCACCGAGTGGTGACTGTCACCGATTCTGGGGACAGTCACCAAGGGGTGACTGTCACTCAAACTGGGGCGGTTTATCAACTTGAGGGCTTGAAACCCAATACAACGTACAAATATGCAGTTGATGGCGAATCGAATGCATCGTGGCATTTTACGACTCGACCAAAGGAAGATTCATCTGCTCGCATTGCATTTGGGTCTTGCGCGAATGAAAAAGAGGGTTCGTCCAAGGTATGGAACCGAATGAACGAAGAAGAGATCGATGCCCTCGTCTTGCTTGGAGATACTCCATATATAGACTCCACTAATTTGACGATTCAACGGACACGATATCAAGAGTTTGCTGCCGTTCCAGCATTTGCAAATTTGGTAGCGCACACCCCCGTCTATTCAACTTGGGATGACCATGATTTCGGTCGCAACGACACAGATGGAAATCTTGAAGGTAAAGAAGATAGCAGACAAGCATTCAGTGAAAATCGTCCTAATCCTAGTGTTGGAGAGAATGACCAAGGAATCTACACAAAGTTCACCCTCGGTCCAGTCGAAGTGTTTTTACTCGATACTCGTTGGTTCGCCCGAACAGAAGTAAGCGAAAACAATATTCCCACCCTTCTTGGTGCTCAACAATGGAAATGGCTTGAGCGATCACTAAGAGTGTCCACTGCGACATTTAAGATTCTTGCGTGTGGCATGATTTTTAATGGCGCTACTCGTCCTGGCAAAACAGATCACTGGGGCGATTACCCAACTGAGTATTTTCGATTACTGAGCATTCTTAAAAAGAATTCCATTTCGGGGGTTTCACTTGTCAGTGGAGATATTCATTGGTCAAGAGTCATCCAACATGACACGAAATCTAAAATCGGATACGACCTTATCGAATACATTACCAGCCCAATACATGAAAAATTAATACCAACTGCAAACGCTTTTCACGAAGGTGACTTGTTTAGTGTTGGCGAAATCAATTCATTTCTACTACTGGACGCAGTAGCCACCGAAGAAGAACAAACACTATCCATGACAATCACCAATGCCTCAGGGGAAGCACTTTACTCACATATCATTTCAAATCAAGAGTGAGTTCGCAACACCTGCTGCAACTGGTAGTGCTAACGCGATCGCAAATATCACAAACCAAAGTACAATTCCAATAATCGCAAGTATGGTTGCAATCATCCCAATGATTTTGCCAGCGTGCGTAATTCCTCTGCCTTCAGGATCCATTGTGCCAGCATCCATCGCCTTCAAGTCAGTGTTGCCCATGACCCATGCAACAATACCAAGTGGCATACAAATAACTAACCCTAAAATTCCAAACACTAAAATCATTGTGCCGCGATGTGGTTGCATAGTATGAGCCTCCTAAACTCTCTCCGTATATTACTGACAAGTACCCCAATTATGTACCACAATAAGTAAATCATGGATATTTACTGTGCCATTTTGATCATGATCTGCGGTTGTTTCGCTTGAACCGTAATGGCTGATTCCATGCAAAACATCCGCTGTATTCACAGTGCCATCTTGCGTTCCGTCACCAGTGCAAGTCGTTGTTCCATAAGGTCCTAAATTCCAATTGTTGCAAATTTGCTTTAGGTCATACAAACCAAAACGGTTTTGCGGAACTGCAAGTCCACCACTTCCTCCCATATATACGGTCGTGACATCCGAGGTTGCTTGGGTGGAGTTGTAAAAGTTATCAATGAAAGAGTAACAATTTTCGGGGGTCCCCCATCCAAAGAATGGAAGTAGCCCAGTTTTTTCTGCACTAAACATTAGGATGATTCGGTCTGGAGATGTATCTGTCATTGCAGGCGCGCGGAAGTCAATCGAAATTTCTGTATATGTATACGGCAAACTTTGTCCGTTGGAACTTTCAGCAGAACCAGTAACAACTGCGCTGTCAGAAACAGGTGGGTCACTCGCCATATACTTCCAAACCCCCGAAGTTGGGATAGGTCCCGATGCTGAGTTTAGATAGAGCCTTGTATATCCTTCCATAAAAGGCATGATGGAGTTTGTTCCGGTGAGTGTTATTGTTTTTCCAGAAACACTCGCTTCAATCGTCCCCATGCCACATGCAGCAGGCGTTCGTTGCATGACATCAACAAGGTTTGATGCAATAGTTGCAGAGTCTTGAATGGTGTACGTGGATGTATCACTGCAATCACAGTTGGTACTTGTTGAAGCAAATCTCCAAAACTCACTTGTTTCACTTCCAGGAGTTCGTTGTGCTACACATGCAGAATACACTTGTAAATAAGACCGCTGAAGAAGTGGATCGGTCGTCGTTGATCTCCAAGGCAAGTATCCGTTTCCACTTTGTATTTGAGTGTAGTACGCAGACACGCCAGAATTAGCTTGCATGTTCGTCCACAAACTTGCTGGCCATAGTGAACTTGTTGCAAGTGGCGTTGGTAATTCAGCGACAACATTCTTCACAACTGTATGCGCTTCTACTCCGAACGTCATTGATATATCAAGGGTTTTGACTGCGTTGCTTGCAACAGTCGCCTTGTACTTATCAAGCCAGAGAAGGATGTTCACGTATTCAGGAGTTCCCCCTGCTCCTTCTGGATCAAGGGCAAATGCTGTGATTGGATTAGCGCTTTGCAAATTCGTATTTTGCATTAACGCTTCAAGCCAACCCATCGCATTTGGTAATCTCGAAAATTCTGCAGGAAGCCAAGTTGGTTCAAGCGTGCTACCAGAAGGTGAACCATTCCAACATGAATTCGCTGGGTCTGGTGAAACTGTAGAAGAAAAAGAAGCAAGGTCTATCAACAACTCGACGTCTTGAACAGTTGGTTGCAATTGTTTCAGAAACCCGACAAATGTAGTATTTCCATCAGAGTCTGTAAGCCCAGCAGTTGGGTCATAAAATTTCAGCCACCCTTGCGTCCCTGCGCTATCTGGATTACATGGGTCAGTAACATATAAAATTAATCGGGGTGGTGTATTCGTTTGGCAATATTGAAGCAACCAGTCATGGTACTTCGGTAGCGTTACTGTTGTTGGGTCGCTTGCTCGCACGGGCGCACCATCGCGGTAATCCCAAAGAATAAAATCATCCAATGTAAAATCTGCCGCAACAACTCCGGTTAACACTAATGCCGAGAGACACCGAAAAATTATCGTCGCCTGCAAGTGAATAAACCTGCGATTCCTAGCAGAGTGAGAGAAGCCGGTGCTGGAATCCATCCGAAGTACACATCGCGAATAACGTATGTTTCATTGTTGCTATTTTTGCCTTGTAAATTAATAAGACCAGAAATTTCAGAATCCCAACCAAAGGTTGTAAATTGACCGATCAAGACACGCAAGTCATTTCCAGCATACACTTGAGGATCGTCTGGGGTGGCAAACCAAGTGCCATTGTCAGTATCTATTGCACCACCGTTTTCAAAATTTGTCCAATCAATCCCTATATCGAGCATTGCGTTTTCTTCACCGACATCGCTCCCGATTGTTACCCAACTGTCATACGCTAAACTTGGAAAAAGAGGAAGCAACGCAGGATTAACATTAGAACTTGAATAACCCCCAAGGGCATGTTGATAAAAACCATTGGTAGCGCTGATATGAAGTGAATTCTGTGAGTCACCAAAGACTGCATTCAGTTGATCATTCATTGAACTAAACTCGGCAAACACTTGCATCGTCCACATTCCATCACCAACATCCTCAAATTCAAAACTATAGCCAACGTAGTCTGCAGCAATACCGTGAGTCATCAATGCACTTGAAATCAAAATTGTTGGTCTAATCATTCTCTTCATCTCATCACTGTAGAATATTTTGACTCAATTGCAAGCAATTACAACTGGGAATTGGTAGAAGTGACAGTCACCGACCGGTGACTGTCACTCTTTATTCCTATTTAAAGCGGGTTTTTAGTGTAAGTGACAGTCACCGACCGGTGACTGTCACTTATTAGTGGAGAAAAGGCAGTTTGTCAGAATTGGTTTTAAAAAGTGGCTCGATGGCAAGGGTGCCAGCATGTGAAGTTTCACCGATTTTCTGATTACTCGAGGCATGTGAATCTTCTACACATGGCACAACAGTTGCTTTTACACCGTTTTCTTACACTCTAGCTAAATGCCTATCAATACACCTCAACCAAGAGCCGGTGAGTTGGTTTTATGTATCGATGCATTTGCTCCTTATCCCAATCTTTGCATGGAATATCTTTGAGTTCATCTTTGATTGACATGTACGCATCTTCGATGCCCTTTTCAGCAAACAGTTGATATATGCCGAATTGCATTCCAACCAGACCGCACATGTACATCAAGCCCCGATCACTCGATAGAATCGGCCCAAACAGTTCATCGTATTTTTCTTCCACAAGTTGACCAACGTATAACCCACGTGAACCATCTGCTTGTTTCTCGCGACTAATAGCTGCGTGGTAATGGAAATTCTCGTGATTCTCTTGCAGGTCACAGAAAAAATCATCGTACAACAAATCCGTTGTATATGGCGTACCCATCACAACGTGCACTTGGCTAGTCGTCGGACCATCAGGGTGTTCGAATAAATCCTTGCACATCGAACGGAATGGAGCAATACCTGTTCCAGTTGCCATGAAAATGTAGTCGTGTTTGTTGTGATTGACAGGAAGCAAGAATCGTTTTCCACTTGGACCAGTGACCTGAACCTTCTCCCCTACTTGCAAGTCGCAAATGTAGTTACTACAAACTCCTAAAAACAAATCATGACGTTCTGGGTCATCGCCATCTTTTTGAGGCGTGTATTCATCAATCACCCGCTTGGGTGTTGTAGAAATAACTTTGCCTTCCCCATCCTCACCCCATGACGGACTTGCTAGTGAATAAAGACGGACTTTGTGTGGTTTCCCACTCGCATCTTCGCCCGGCGCGACAATGCCAAATGATTGACCAGCGCAACAATTCCCTTCAAGGGGTGTACCACTGATATCAATTTCAACATGCCTAACAAAACTCGCTGATTTGCGACCCCCTTTTAGGCAAACTTCGGACTTCACTACGGTACCCGTCACAGGCGATTTTGGCGTCACTAGGTTCATCTGAACCTCAGGAAACACAGGCATTGGCACGGTAGATGATTCGTCTGGCATGGGAAGGGCATTCTACCTTTTGTGGCAAAGATTGGGGTTGCCTCGTATGATGCAATCTATGAATAGACGTATCTATATATATAGTCTTACTCTCGCACTAACTTTCCTTACATCTTGTTCATCGATGGGTCCCAATTCAGTCCGTGCAGGTCGACTTGAATACAACAAAGCACTAGGAGAAAGTGCTTCCGAGCAGTTGCTTTTGAATATTGTGAAGATGCGTTTTCTTGATAGACCAGTCTTCTTGAGTGTCACCTCGATGACATCAAATCTCTCTTTTCAAACTGAACTCGGTACGAGCACCCCTGATGTTTTTAAATCAACGCAATTCACAACTACTGTGAATCCCACGTTAACTTGGAAAGATAACCCAACAATCACTTATGAAGAATTAACTGGCGCAGAATACGTCATCCAGATGCTCTCGCCTATTCCTGCTGAAACGGTCGTTCTCCTGCTTCAAAGTTGGCCGGCTGATATGGTTTTACCTCTCGCAGTTAATGAAATTAACAATATCAGCAACACATGGAATCCGATAAATCTGAACCTTAATGCAGACGCTGAATCAGAACATAAAAGGTTCACTGCATTGACCAAAGTCATCGATCAACTAGATGCCCAACGCACACTCGAATGGTCCGTGACTAGAAATGCTACGGCGAATGTAACGACTGAATTTGCAATTTTATTAAATAGACCGAAGGATCCGAAAACACAAAAGTTAACTGAACAACTCGTCTCTGATTTAGGGCTCAAGAAAGCAAATGAAGGCACAACAAAGTTTTCTGTCGAGTATGGGCTACAGCCAAAAGATGAAACTACAATTGTGTTTGGCACAAGATCAATTCAGGACATCATGTCATTCGCTTCGATGGATGTAGATATCCCCGAAGCACTCGCAGATGTTGCACTTTCTCGAACTCCTGGTTGGGATGATCGAGATGGATACAGATTACTTCACATCAAATCTTCTCAAAGCAAACCTAGGCATGTTGCAGTCTCAATTCCATATCACGGATATTGGTTTTACATTGACGATGATGACTTGCAATCAAAAGCAACATTCTTACTCATGGAAGTCCTCATGGGAATGCAATCAGGCGCTTCCACAACAGGTGCCCCTGTCCTAACTATTCCTGTGTCTGGTTAACAGTTTGCTGGATATCGCCTGTCAACTCGCCTTCAATTGTTCCTCGTAAGACGAGTTGTTGAACACCATCGGCATGAACATTTCCTTGAATGACTGCCGACTCGGCAATGATGACTTGTTGGCACTTGAGATCTACATTTCCAGAGATGGTTCCTTCAAACGTAATCTGCTGACACATTGCAGCAATATTGCCATTGACATCACCAATAGTTGCCTTCTGGCCAAAGAAAACAAATGAACCAGTTTTGTCTTCTGTAGAAGAAATGACTTGCCCTTGAACAAGAGTATAGCCCTGTTCTTCAAACCCACGAACGTAAGCTGTGAAGTATCGGTATCCCCAATACAGTAATCCACTTAGAACTAGAACAACGATTAGACAACCGCATCCACAGCCCCCACATATTTTTTCCCTTTGCCACTTGATTCTTTGGGTGCTAATTCATCTTCTAATGGTGTTTCATGTTCATTCATGTCCACTAGTATAATCACACTCTATGCATATTGCACTCACTGGTTCATCAGGTTTTATTGGTTCATTCATTGCTAAAAAAGCACATGAACATGGACATTCGATTACCGCACTAGTACGTGAATCGAGTAGGAGAGACCATATTGAATCATATATTTCCAAATTTGTTGTTGGAACCCATGATGACAAAAGTGCTGTGAATCAACTACTTGATGATGCAGATGTCGTTATTCACAACAGTTTTGACTGGAATGCACTCAAAAGTGGCAACCTAGATTCACATATAAAAAGCAATCTGCAGGGTTCAATTGATCTCCTTGAAGCGAGCGAGCAACGTCAATTTATTTATATCAGTAGTATCGCAGTTCATCGCCATATGCACCCTAATTGGAACGGCTCTATAGAAGAATCACATCCAACCCGTCCAGGATCACTGTACGGTGCATGTAAGGCGAGTTTGGAAGCCCATCTTTGGGCTGCAAATGCAAGTCGAAATCAAACTGTGACAGCCATGCGACCTTGTGCTGTATACGGCATCGATCCAAATATAAAACGGAGTATCGGTTGGCCAATCATTGAACAATTAAAAGCGAACAAACCCTACACAATGATAGGCGGAGGAAAATTTGTTCACGTAGAAGATGTCGCTGAGGCAACAATTTCTGCAATTCAAAATCCATTGGCATCTCCTGCGGTGTATAACCTTGTAGATTGTTATGCGAGATGGGCTGACTGGGCTACGATTATTGCAGATGAATTAGGTATCGATGCAGAAATTGATCTGAGTAGTCCTCCCCAACCAACAAATTCGTTTGACATAGCTAATGTCAATAACGATCTCGGCGTTATGTTAAATCGTGGGTTTAGCGGGATTCGAGAAGAAGCCCAGAAACTGATCAAAGACTTCTAGAAATGTAGTTTTTGACTTCCTTAATCTGGGTCAAACTCCCATGGTATACAATTCCAATCTTTATGCCTAAACACATATCGAGCAAATCACGATTTCAAACGTTTAGAAAGAAGATGAAGGAGCCAATCCCAACAGGCGACTTCGCCTCAATGGATAGCGGTCGACGTTCTATTGAACGAACACGCTCGTTTAAGCAATTATTGCGACAATTTTTTTCAATCGTTGGTAAAAACCGTCGAGATATTTTTTGGGCACTTGGGCTCGTCACTTGTGGATCAATTATTGGCTTAATCCCCCCTGCTGCGACGAAAATTGTTTTCGATAACATTTTGGGTGACCAGCCTCTTCCTTCCGCAGTTCTTGCTTGGTTTCCAAAATTACAGAACAATATTACTCTGCTGGGAGTGATTGCAGTTGGAACTGTTCTCCTTGCGTTAATTTCACTTGGTTTCAGCGTACGAGCTCGCTGGATTGCAACTAGAACTACTAAACGCATCCAAGTTTCTATTCGACGAAAAACATTTATGCATGCAACTTCATTGCCTCTCCACCGAGTGCACCAACTTCGCTCAGGAGGCGCTGCTTCTCTTGTTCGAGAAGATGCAGGTGCAATTGGCGAACTCGTCTTTGGACTTTGTTACAACCCATGGCGAGCAATTATTCAATTATCTGGCATCCTTCTCATTCTGCTCTTCGTTGATTGGAGGTTACTTCTTTTCTCAATCGTTCTATTCCCTATTGTATTCTTCACTCATCGAACATGGATCAGCCGTATTCGACCACTTTGGAGAAGTATTCGAGCAACAAGGCAACATACCGATGCCATGGTGACCGAATCTTTTGGTGGAGCGAGAGTTGTTCGTAGTTTTTCAAGGCAGCGTACTGAGGCATCAAACTGGATTCGCTCAAATCATCTGTTAATTCGCAAAGAACTTCTTGCATGGTGGCTCTCACGAGGAATTGATATTGCGTGGTCGGTTCTAATTCCTCTTGCAACTGCTGCATTACTCTGGTTTGGCGGATGGCAAGTGTTGCATGACCGAGAACTTATCGCTGCAGGGGAAATCACTGCTTCTGAAGCAATTACCGCAGGCGATTTAGTCATGTTCCTTACGTACTTGGCGATGCTCATGGGACCACTAGCTACTCTTGCAGAAAGTGCAACGCAATTACAAAATTCACTTGCAGCACTCGATCGTGTACTTGATTTGCTTGAAGAGAAGACTGAACAAGATGAGCACATCGGTGGAATTGTGGTTTCAAGTGAAACCTCAGAGGGCGAAATTCGTTTTGAAGACGTTTCATTTACATACCCTAATAGCGACTCCTCTGTTCTAAATCACATCTCATTTACAGCTCAAGCAGGAACAACTATCGCCCTTGTCGGTTCAAGTGGTTCAGGAAAAACCAC
>CAZRPZ010000050.1:0-12934 GCA_964602215.1 uncultured Isosphaeraceae bacterium
CTCTAGCCAACTGAGCTAATGGCCCTTCAGTGTTCAGTATTCACTGTCCCCCTTAATATACCTGTCCACTTTGGTTATTTTCGGGGGCATACGGCCTGAAGGGTTCAATTGTACCAGTTTCTTCACTATAAAGCAGAGCACGATGCATGCCAAGCCGTGATGCGTCAGGCATATCAATGAGATTCGTAGAATCGTTTGCACCCATCTGGAGAAGTACTCGCATATCAAACTCGCGAAGAGATTGGCGATCGAATGAACGATTCAGATTTGCAAGTGTATCGGTCGAACAAATAACATGGATTCCAAGTGGAGGGCCTTCCTTGAGCAACTCTGCAAGAATCTGCGCAGGTGTCTTCATTTGTTCCTCATCACCCATTGAAAAACCATAATCATCTTCGTTTCTGCGCAAATCTCTAAAACGGTGCAACGCATTGATGACTAAATACATAGTTCGGGTATTCGTAGCACCGTCTTCCATGCGTTTTTGTAATTCAGTAAACAGCGATGTCATTTGGGCATCGACATCTCGAGCGCCGATGTTCGTTACACTGTTTGTCATTTTTTCTGTGGCATTAGGCAAGATGCTCGCGTGAGCTGCATCTTTGGGTATGCCATCAAGCAAAATGAATGAAACGTCGTTTGGCGTATATTGTTTGTCAAGTGAACGCAAAGTGCTTGCGACCATGTTCGTGGTAGTTTCATCTTGCTGGCCAACAATTAACAAGTTCGATGCAGAGGTTGGTCTGAACGTTGCGTTTGTATCTTCTTTGATTGCCATCGCTCCGCCAAGCCATGCACGGGCAGCGAGTGGTTTTTCATCTGCGTGCATCGCAGTGAACGCACTGTTTTCTTGGAGTAAGATTGGCTGATTGCCTTCATACACAACCATTTCTCGATGGTTGTTCGAATCACGCTCAACTAAATCTTCAAGAAAAACTTCTCGTTCTTTATCGTTAAGCCATACGACTTGGAAAGGGGAGTTGCCCTCAACGTTCCCTGCAGCATCATTGTAAATCGCTTCGCCTGGACGTGACAACAGACGCGCGGCTGCATTGTCTTCGTTCAAAATAATGTAACTGTCTTGTTCTGAACATTGCAACGCAACGCGAACCGCCATTTGCCCCATCGTGGAACGGCTTAACGTATATGCACCATCTAATGTTTGCGAACCCATAATGGCATGGATGCCAAACGCACGGCCTTGCCGTACAAGCCGGTCGAGCAATAGATTTGCTTCTTGTGCAACTCGATCATCATCAACAAAGAACTCTTGGAATTCATCGATGACGAGGAGGATTCGTGGCATCGGGTCACTTGAATTTTCTCTGAACCCAGCAATATCTTGCACGCCCATTTCTCTGAATAACTCGCCACGACGTTTCAGTTCAGCGTCAATACGTTGCAACACGCTTATGCCAAACTCGCGATCGCTTTCAACAGCAACAACCCTTGCGTGTGGCAACTTGTTTGTGGCGTACGTTTTGAATTCAACACCTTTCTTGAAGTCAACTAGATAAAATTCCACTTCGTCTGGGCTATACCACAGCGCAAGATTTGTAATCAACACATGTAGTAACGTGGACTTGCCTGAGCCAGTCTTTCCTGCAATGAGTGCGTGCTGTGCTGTGCCTCGCCCAAGAGTTAACTGTTGTAACTTTGTCGCGCCAGACTTGCCAAGTGGGACGGAGAGTTTGTCTTTTGTTGATTGCGTCCAAATCTCATCCTTGGTTGGTGAAATGACACTAAAGGGTACTTCAACTCGGTGTGTACGGTCTGCAGTTTCACCAACTTGTTTGACGATTGTCGTTGCGACTGCTTCTGAAGGAGGATCATTAATTGTGAGTGGTAATTCTTTTAACTCGTCTTCATCAATATAAAAGCGATTGTCTCCTTCTACGATTCTCAACGGAATGCGATTCAACGTGTCTTCATCAAGCCCAGCAGGCAGGGGAACTGAAGTATCTCGATGAATGATGACATGCACTCCACATCGAGCGCCACTTGTAATGATGCTCGCAAGTCGCTTCATCGCATTCTCAGAAAAGTTATGTGGCAAGTCAGCGATGACTAAGAATCTGTACGGTTCTGCGATCTCGCCCGCTTGTTCGTTGTATTCATCGATAGATTGGAACTCATTTCGCAAATACTTTTGAATGACTGTTTCCATATGTTCAGTGAGCCGAGCGAGTTGGGTTTCGATGTGCCGTGGTTCTGTCCATGCACGGTCGAGCAATTGAGATTCTTCATAATCTGCAAGATGTAACACGCTTGCAAAACTTTGCCCTAATCCAACTGGGTCAAGCAGAACAAATTTCGCTTTTCCTGGAGGTAGTGCAGTGAGCACTCGCAGCATCGTGTTTTGAAGAAGTGAGATGCACGAATCTCGATTCTTCCCAGAAGATGTAATGAGTACAGAAGTATCTTTTGGCAACGATGCACAAAGTGGCAGAGTGATTGATTGCTCGATTGGTAGTGGCAATGATTCGGCAGGGGGTAATGGTCCAGCAATTTCTGCTACGTCAGTTTCAAAATTTCCCACAGGTATTGTGGTTGTCGCAATAGTGTTTGGCTCCCACGAAGACCAATTTGAGTTCCATGGAGGGTGTTCAAGTTCGTTGGTTGCGTTTTGTCCACTGCAGTCAGTTGAAAATGCATGTAGTTCTTCCTGCCATCGCGATTTTAAGCGATTCATGGTTTCATCTTCATCAGATTGAATTGAATGCATGGAGTTGCTATGTTCTTTTTCAATTCGAGCATTTTCAGATTTTTCTTGTTGCTCAAGTTTCGTCATCGTTTCATCATGCGTATTTTTTGCATCAACTGTGTCTTGCTCAATTTTTGCTGCAAGTTTTTTCCCTACTGCCGAAAACCGTGCCTTTTCTTTTTCAATATCTTTTTTGATAAGACGATCAACTTCTCCAAGAGTTGGCTTGTATTTCGATTCTGCTTTTTTGATCTCACTGTCGCGGTTTACAGTTATTGCTTTTTCTTTTGTTTTTCGTTTTTCGTCAATTGCTCGAAGAGAAGAATCGTATGCAGATTTTGCATGTGCTACGTTTTGTGCAAATTCAATATATTTTTTGCGAACAGAATTTTGCCCAGATGCAAAAGTGAAAATGAGTGCAAAAGATGCCACAATCATTGATCCTATGGGAATGGTAAACATCGGAAGTGATAGCTCCCAATTTGTATATGCTCCGGCAACTGCTACTGAAGCTGCAGTAACAATGATGACGAGAAACACCGGCCGAAATCCTACGAACCACTTTGCTTTAGCATCAGATTGAATGGCAAGCAGCGCTTCTTGAGCAGCGTTGGTATACGCTTCCATCGATTTCTCAACTCTTAGCGGAGTTTCCTTGTTAGGTTGAGCTTGATTCTGCCTCATCCTTGTCATCGTCTTCGGTGCTTCTTCGCACAACAAGTCGAGGCGTTCCTTCGTGTCTTCGAGTGCATTGGTTGCATCTTGGGCTTCTTCACGGGGTCCAGATATTGCCCCTTCGAAGACTGATTCAGCAAGCCAAACTGCTTCGTTGAGTTTGTTTTCAGTTTGTTCTGTAATCTCTTCCGCGCTAGAATTGATTTCAATAACGCGTTGCTCATGTTTATCTTTAAGAACTTGGGGTTCTAGTTCTCTTCTATTTTCAATCTTAGAAAGAGTAGCCTCTTTTGTTTGTAAGCACTCTGATCGTTTTTGAGCAAACAGTTCTTTGCTCTGTTCAAGTGTTTCCGATCTTTTCTTCGCTGATGCAACACGATTGGCTTCGACCCGTTCGCGACATTCGCATTCTTCCTTCGTCGTTTCGCGGATTAATACGCGAAGCGATTCAAGTTGATTCTGTTGGTGTTGGAGGATTGAATCTGACATGGAATGGAGTGGGGTTTCGCGAAGCATTGTATCTCGTTAACTGCAATCACCGTGGACTTTAGTGACGGATTCTCCCATTGATTCCATCGCACCGATTGCAGAATTGACAGCGTCAAGAAGAGGAAGAATATGCTTCTCTTCAATACGCTTGCTCACTGGATCATCCCATTGCTCAGTGGTGACGCTCCATTGATACGTGAGTGCTTTGGTTGCTTTAGTCAGTTGTGCTGTCGCTGTCTGCATGCTCATCGGTTTCGGTTTCCTTTGTGTCATCGCCTTTGCGGGCAATTGATTTTGTTTTTGTTACTTCTAAACTTTCTTCTGCTATTGGAACGCCACTTGCGAGATATGATTCAAGGGTTGCGATTGATCTTTCAATCATCACAACTGCTTTCTGTGCTATTCCATCGAGTGCTGAACTGAGGGGAGCCATCGCGCCTCTGTATTCATTTGTACTGCGTTCAAATAAACGAGACCATCGTTTTGTTTGTTCTAATTTTTTCTTTGCAAATTCTATTTCTGCTTTTCTTTTTCGTACAAGCCGGACTTGATCTGTTGGACCGCGTGGGTTATCTGGCTGTGAGATTGTTGCTCTGAACAACTCGCTTTTCGCTTGATTTAACTTCTCTTCGCCTTTTCGAATTTCTCTGATCCAATATGATGGTTGATGAGAATCAATCCACATCTGAGTACGCATGACTTCAGAATCACTTGTGGAGACAGCACGTTTCGCTTTGTCAATAAATTTGATAAGTGCAACACGAAACTCCCGCAATGCTTCTAGTGAACGGACATTTGCTGCTTTTGCCATGCTTTACCGTTGTTGAAGGTATTCCTCTATACGTTGTGCTTTTCGGAGGAGGAAGGGGATTTGTTCAGCTGATGATTTTGCAAACCTATCCATCGCTTTTACGGTGTAATCAAATTCCTCTTCAAATTTACGTTGCTCTTGGTCTCGCCAACTCTGGGATAATGACGCCATTCTTGAACGCATCACTTGAAGTTGGTGTGTTAAATCGTCGTTAAATCGTTTTAAATCGTGGGCGAATCGTCTGATTTCTTCGGGATCTGCTATTGCTTTTGCCATCGTGTAGTGTTCCTTATATAGAAGGATACCTGCGAGTGCTCTTTTTGGCGAGTTTTTCACGCAAAATGATGAATATAAGCCCAAGAATGATGAATAGCCATGTCAGCCAATATGTAACGTACATTGATTCTTTCGGAAGAATTTCAAAGGTAATAGGGTCTTGTTCTTGCCCATCCACTTGAAAATCAAGGGTATATGTTCCTACTTCTTCAAGAGTAATAGTACTTTGTTGAGGCATTGAGAGGATTGACTCATCAAGAACTAGATTGCCTTCGGTATCGGTCACAATGGATTGAAGTTGTAACTCACCAACTCGTGCTGGCCATGGCTCAGCGAATATCGCAACGCGGTAATCTTCCGTATGAGCGGTTCCAATGAGATGTCCATTGTCTGCGAAGCAGGTAATGCTTGGTAGAATCGTGAGTATAAAAATGTAAAGTTTCATCCAATCATGCCTCGCATTTGCATCGGTTGTAGAAGTATCCATACACCGCAACAGAAGAGTAGAGTAGCAAGGATTAGCCATGGGTACCGTTGGCGAAAAGTTGTTGTTAGTCGAAGACAAACTGCAACTGTTGCTAAGAAGCCAAGGGCAAGAAGAAATAGTTCGCCTGCGAGGAGCCATGTTGGGGTTGATGGGAGAGCCCAAAGAGTTTCGGGCTTTGAGGAAAGTCCCACGTCAAACAATGCTCGATTCGTGACTGGGACAATTGAACGAAAAGAAGTGAAGAAGTGGTAGAGGAGGTGTGAAGCCCACATTGCAGCGCCAAGGGGAACAAGGGACCAAGCGACTTGGTTTGAAGTATGTGCGATTCGTTTAGCAACGAAGAACAGAATACTTGGAAGGATAAAAGTCGCAGTTAGAATGAAGAGCGCCGAAATGAGTTTGGGAGAAGAAGCACCAATCCAATGTGATACACCATCTATCATTTGATACACAGGCGCAATCATTCCGGCTGCATTTGCGAAAGCGCCAAAGACAATCACCATCATCAACGCGGTGTAATCTGCTCGGTTCAATGAACCAACTGAGCCCCTGAATTGTTCCTTGACTAGATCGACCCCCGGAAATGAAGGAGCAAGTGCGACATTTTCATGTGGACATGCTCGAATGCAATCTAGGCAGAACGTGCAATCAAGATTTCCCTGTTTTGTTGGCACGAACAACTCCAACTCACACCCCCGATTTTTATGGTGTCTGACACTAGGTGTCTGACAACGGGTGTCAGACACCATGATGCAATCATGTGTTTTGCAGGCATCGCAGGTGCTTTTCTTCAGGATTTTGATTTCAAAAGGAGAGAGCATTGAAAGGATGAAGTGAAATTGCCCAATGGGACACACCCATTTGCAAAATGATGCTCCCTTGAAGAGAGCATCCACGATGAAAGCAGCAAGGAAGTACCCGATGATAATCCACGCCGTGAATGCGGGTGCATTCCATGGAGAGAATGTCTCATATACCACAAGCCAACTCACAAACAGAAATACAGCGAGCCATTTATTGCGAATTGGTGCAGGCCATCTTTTGCGAGTGAAAGGGAGTTTCTTCCCAAGTTCCCGAACAAACATAAATGGGCAAGCAAAACAAAAGAGATTTCCTGCGATGAGAATCGCAATAATGACAAGCCCTCGCCACCAAATCCACGGCAAAATACCCGCAAGATTCAATGGAGAAATTTGGGGACCAAGCAAGCCATCAATGATGACAAGACTTGCAACGCAAAACAGAACGATCTGGCATACTCTTCTACCCCAGAGCGAGGCATACCATGTTGTGTGCGATGTGTTGATTGGTTTGATCGTGCGAATAGGTTTTACGCGTTGCTCCAGTTTGTCATGATTCGTCAGCACATTTTTCAGTATGAACGCTGCTGGAATGAGGTAAATCACAGCACTAGAGACCCACATTAGAGCACCTGATGCTGCTTGATCTCGTAGTAACGTTGTTCCGAATAATCCAAGGTCTGGGTAGAACGAATAGATAGGTTTACTTGCGAATGTAAAAAATGCAGAAAAGATTGTGTTTTGCAAATCTGCAGCAAGTAGATATGGAATCATCGCCCAACGTGGCCAAATCGGGGAAGAAGGTTTTGGAGCAATAATTGGAAACCAAAATAACAACGCAGTGCCAAGGAAGCACGCATGTTCGATTGAATGCCACGAATCACTTTCAAGAGCAAGTTGGTACGCCCAAGGCACATGCCATGCCCATGTAGCGATGACAAATAGAAGAATAGCAACAATCGGATGGACAAAAAAACGAGCTACTTTGTGCACCACTGGCGAAGCGAGAAAAGGACCGAGCCAACCCCTTTGAATCGTTGAGGGAAGTCCGCATAATAAAGGTAGTGCTGGCCAGCCAAGCCAGAGAAGCGGTGGTGCAATCATCATCAATAACACATGTTGTGCCATGTGGACTTGCAAAAGCACGTTTGCGAATGCATCGATTGGAGACACAATTGCAATGACAATCGTGCAGATGCCCCCGATAAACGAATACAAGCGAAGAGGTGTGTATAAAGCTGGTTGTCTTCGGTGCAACCCAACCCACCCTCGAAAATAAATCAAAAGAGAAATTGCACACAAGACAAGGACAATCCAGTCCAAACGCCATGATGTCAGCACAACTTGAAGTGAATCTGTCATGAAGAGTGTGTTACTCGATTGGAGTTAACGTTTTGTTTGCAGTCTTAGCGCTCGGTTCATTCTCTGGATGTAAAGTCGAGAGGAAATGGACAAGGGAAGTCAACTGCGGAGATGAAAGATTGTGCCCATAGGTCGGCATATTTCCACCGCCACCTATTGCTTGTCGCATCAGTTGCCCATTGGTTTTAATTGTTGCGATGTTGTCAAGGGCAGGACCACGCTGACCACCAATGCCACCAAGTTCATGACAATTTCTACACTGTTTGTATTGGAAGGTAACTGCTCCAGCAAGTTGGAGTGGATCTCGGCCTTGAATATACTCAAAAGGAGTTTCATCAGCACTCCATGCATTCATTTTAGGAGACCATGGGGACTCATATCCAAGCCACGTTAACACTCCGAGTATTGCAAAAATGACAATAAGAAGAAGGGCTGCAACCGGTCTTCGGCTGATATGTCGTTCGCCGCTGTTGCTAAAGAATGGAATAGCAAACAATGCAAGAATCAATACGAATGGCGAAGTAAGCATTAAGAAAGTTTCTATTCCGGGTGGGAGCAGCGCAAGTGCAGAGAAAGTAAACATAAACCAGATGTCAGGTCTAGGAGATGTATCAATAATGGTTGGATCTGGAATGCCGTTTGGTCCTGATGGACCAAAGATTGCTGCAAGCAGGGCGACAACAATCACAAGTCCGCCACTAAAAATTGCATCGCGTGCAATTGGAGTTGGGAAAAAGGTCGTGCCTTCATCACCAGAAATTCGTTTTTCGTAATCTTTCCGTTCAGTTTTTGGATTGACAACGGTTCCCGCTTTAGGGGGGTCAGAAATGCCGTTTTTCAAGACGAGCATGACGTGTAAGAAAATCACACCTACGATAGTGAGCGGAAGAATAAAGACATGTAATGAGAAGAAACGCGTCAACGTTTCGCCTCCAATGATTGGACCCCCAAGCATCAGATGTACAGCGTAGGGACCAAGAACTGGTATGCGACCAAGCATTGAAGCACCAATACCAAGACCCCAATATGCGTCTTGGTCCCACCGAAGGACTTGTCCAGTAAAGGCCATTGCTAGAACCAAGAGGCATAAAAGAACACCAAAAATCCAAGTGAGTTCGCGTGGGTATTTGTATGCAGCAAAAATGATTACTTGGACTAGATGGCAAAGAAGCATTAAGACCATCGCGTTTCCGAAGAAATCGTGAAGTGCTCTGACATACCACCCAAGTGGTTGAACGTAATTTAGGTGTTCAAGAGATTGGTATGCTTCGCCCGCACTTGGAACGTACACAAGCCCAAGCAAGATGCCAGTAATAACTTGCATGATAAAACAAGTGAGGGTTGCAGAACCAAAAACGTAGAACCAACGTGCGCGAAGTGGAACTCGGTGGGACATAATCGGACCTAGCGACGACTGCAATTGCATACGTTCGTTGACCCAGTTAGAAATGTTTTTCAACGGGTTAGTCACTTCAAACGCTCTCCTGTATTGTTGGTAGTCTGCCGCCTCGAACTTCTAGCACGTCATCCTTGATTCGATATTCGTACTCAAACAGCCCGCGAGGTGGTGGGCCAGATGCTCTTGAACCATCAGCGTAGTACACGCCTCCGTGACATGGGCACATAAAGAGTTCGGATTCGGCGAACCACTTCACTGGGCATCCAAGGTGCGCACAATTAATCGCAAAAACTTGAAATGTTGTTTCATCGATTCGACGAACCCAGCATGGGATATCTGCAGTCACACCATCCCATGGAACAAGGAAGGGGTTTTTATAGGTTGCGAGTTTTGTTTGACCAGCGGTAAAAGAACTTAGTTTGCCAAGTGAGACCCATTTGTTTTTTGCTTTCTCTTTTGCTGGTGCGAAAACAAAGCCGATAAGTGGAATTCCAACCAGAAGGGCGGCAATTCCATTAACACCTAACGCAAGTCGATTGAGTAATGTTCTACGAGTCATTATTGATCACTCCGAAAAGTTTTATGTGTTCGAAGCCAAGTAACGATGTCATCAATGGTTCGGTCATCTATTTTCCCAGCAAGTGGTGGCATCCCAAGTTCTGGACGACCGCACAAAATAACCGTTCGTAAATATTGTGGGCTGACGAGTTCAAGGTAAGCGGGCATAATGACAGAGCCAGCAGAGGCACCCATTCCGTCGTTGCCATGACATACTCCGCACATGTCAACAAAGGCGCCTTTTCCCCTAGTTGCTTTTCCTTGCTCGAATGCATATCGTCGTCCTGATGCCCAAGGTGGAGAATCGCTGCTCCACCCTTCAATCATGCCGCTTACAATGACATCAATCTGTGCATCACTCAAAGGGTTTCCTGTGTTTGCTTGGAAGGAGGGCATGAGCTCGCCTCGTCCATCTCGAATGATAGTTCGTAATGTCTCTTTGTCGATGATGGTTAAGAGAGCAGGGTCATGCAAAGCAATTGACCCACTGCCTACTCCATCGTTACCATGACATCCTGCACAACGTTGAGCATAGAGTGTGTCAAAATCAAGTATTTCACTGGGCGTAAGCGGTTTATCGTCGATTGAAGGTTTGCCACAACTAATCAAAGTAATACAAGTATAAAAAAGAAGGAAGAGTCGAATCATTGGTCTTTATCCTATTCTGCGTGAACACGTTCTGCAAAAGATTTGAATTGCAAGGTATTGATGTGTTCCCCTTTTGACACAACAAAACCAGCAACAAGCCCAAAAAGAAATTGCGCAGCGAGGAACCACCACCAATTGACAGTCTCATCGAGTATTGGATTCAGAATGCTCATTGATTCATAGAGCAAGAAGCTCCAGATAAACGGAATAATAATCGCACCAAGGAGCATTGGGTGCCTTGGCATCATCGGAAGAACAACTCCGTAGACAAGCCCAATGCAAATTGAAACAACAAGCATGATGCCAATGGCGATGAGGAACGCACCAAGATGAAATGCCATCAGGTCTGTCTCTGTAAGTGAGTGCATCAGCGTTGCAGCGACAATGTTGAATGGATGCCATGGGCTTCCATGCAAAATAAATCCGCCAATCACTCCGAAAATAGTCATTGCAATTCCACCAGCAAGTCCACCAAGAATGCCAGTAGGGGTTCGGTGAATTTGCAACGGTAATTTAGCGCGGTGGTGTGGGTGTGTTTTGTCAGTAGTGCGAGTTGTAGTCACTTCAGATGGAATGTGGTGTGGGAGGGCTTCGACTTCAACTTCTAAATCGTTTGGATAACAATCTTTAAACCAACCCATAAATCCAATCATACAAAGAACGAAACCGACTACTCCAATCGGCCATGTCGTGAGGAAACCTGCAAAGGTCAGAGCCATGCCAAGGGCAGCAACGAGTGGCCAAGCAGTTGGGGCAGGGACGGCAACTTTTACTGTATTATTTTTCGCCATTATCGTCCAACCACATATACAACTAGGAACACGGCAATCCAAACGGTATCAACGAAGTGCCAATACCACGATACATATTCAACATTTTGATGATGCTTATCTTTAATCCAGCCCATTAATCCGCAAATCCAAATAAATGACAGCGCGAATACGCCGAAGGTCACATGAAATGCATGGAATCCAACAAGGGTATAAAACGTTGTTCCGAACAAATTCGATTGTAAAGTTAAGTGGTCACTGCCAATCAGCCCAGTCCATTCAATTGCCGTTCCCACAAGGAACCATGCTCCAAGAAGAACCGTTGCAAGGAGCCACTGGAGGAATCTTGTATGTTCACCTGTTCGCAATGCTTTTAATGCGAGAACGACAGTTGCGCTACTCGCAAGGAGGGCAACTGTGTTTATGCTTACAAGTCCTAAACTTAAAACTTCATCTGGAGTTGGTCCACTTAAACTCTTTCCGATATATGCCAAGTAAACAACAATGAGTGACGCGAAGAAGAAAACCTCCGTGGTAATCACAGACATCATGCCGACGTGGCCGCGTGGCAACATTTTAGGAATGGGTTTTACTTTTGCTTTACTCATTCGTACTCCCAATCAGGATCATCTGGATGCTTGATATCCCATAGTGGTCTACGACTTGCAACCGAAGGTAACTCTGCATAATTCCATGGTGGTGGTGGTGATGTTGTTGACCACTCAAGAGTCCAAGCATCCCATGGATCATCACCCGCTGGCTTACCCTTGCGCAAACTAATAGCGACGTTGGCAACAAAAAGTGCAAAGCCGACAACTTGAACTGCTGCTCCAATTGAAGAGAGCATGTTGTACATGTCAATTCCTCGGTTCGGCATGAATGTATAGATTCGTCGAGGCATGCCTTCAAAGCCAGCAAAGTGCATTGGTCCAAACGTGAGAAGGAAGCCAACAAAAAGGAACCAAAATTGCCATTTGCCGATGGTTTCGTTCAGC
Organism: uncultured Isosphaeraceae bacterium; assembly: GCA_964602215.1. Classification (GTDB taxonomy): domain Bacteria; phylum Planctomycetota; class Phycisphaerae; order Phycisphaerales; family SM1A02. The sequence continues at coordinate 11,975 of CAZRPZ010000050.1, forward strand.
ATTTTTCCTGTGACTTTTGGAAACCAATAATAGAAGCCAGAGAAGATTGCAAAGAGTAACCCTCCAAAGAGTACAAAGTGGAAATGGCCAACAACAAAATATGTATCCGAAAGTTGCCAGTCCATAGGAACCACTGCAAGCATAATGCCAGTTAAGCCGCCAATTGTGAACATTGAAATAAAACCAACTGCAAAGAGCATTGGCGTTTCAAATCGAATATGCCCACCCCAAAGTGTTGCTATCCAATTAAACATTTTCATTCCAGTCGGTACACCAACCAAAAACGTTGCTGCTGAAAAATAAGCCAGCACTGAGGGAGATAGTCCTGTTGCAAACATGTGGTGTGCCCAAACGCCAAGTGATATGAAGCCGATTGAAACTGTTGCTGCAACCATCAAAGGATAACCAAACAATACTTTTCGAGAGAACACGGGGACAACTTCAGAAATATAGGCAAAGCCCGGGATGATGAGAATGTACACCTCTGGGTGTCCGAAAAACCAGAAGAGGTGTTGCCAAATGAGTGGGTCAGCACCTGCTTGGGCGTCAAAGAAATGAGATCCATATTGCCTATCCAAGAGGAGCATGATTTGGATTGCAGCAAGAGGGGGGAGGGCGATAAGAATCAGCCCAGCATCAACAAGCATCATCCATCCAAAGAGAGGCATTTTCATTAGTGTCATGCCTTCGCAACGCATCGTGAGAATGGTGGCGACTAGGTTTATCGCAGTCATAATGGAGCCCATGCTTGAGACAAAGAGCGCGATTACCCAATAATCGGTTGCGGAACCAGGGGAAAATGTTGTTGATGTTAGAGGAGCATATGCAAACCAACCAACTTCAGGTGCGCCTTCTTCTCCGGTTAATCCTTGCCCACCCAAGAAACTAAAGTACAGGAGAAAAGCGCCAAAGAAGAAGAGCCAAAAGCCAAAGGCGTTTAGCCGAGGGAACGCCATGTCC
>CAZRPZ010000051.1:0-6828 GCA_964602215.1 uncultured Isosphaeraceae bacterium
TCCACTGCTTGACATGCTTGCAGGCGGTGGAGTCCGTGAAACAGCGAGATTGTTGATGATAGAGATTTTGACTATGCCAGATATTGACAAAATGATGAACGGGATAGAGCCCGAATTATTAAATGTGATTATTGTTGACAGAAACACCGAAGTGCTTGGTGACATTGCAGCAACGATTGAAGTTTCAGAAAACATCTCGACGATTGGCGTGTTGTATGGCGCGGGGCATATGGAAGATTTTGCGGAACGATTGCATATACTTTTTGGATACACTCCTGTTGAGGAACAGTGGATTGTCTCGATGAGCGTCAACCCAAATGATTCACTGCTTGATGAAAGTGACATGAAGAGGATGCGATTTATGTTGCGATATCAGATGCATAAGGCAAACAAAGATAAAACCACTTCTGAATAAATGTATTTATGTAGATACAGTTAAGTTTTGTAGAAAAACTCTTTATTGAAGCGTATGAGAAAACCTACGAGCAGGAACATCGCCAATGGGTTCCGCCTTTGGAATCCACAATTGTTGATCTTGGAGTTCTTGTAAATCAACAGCCCTAGAAGATCCATCAGCAAAACAAGTTGCGGGCATTCCGTTGTAACGACCCAAAGGAGCATACGTTTCATCCGTTGCCTCGACACGATTGCCAGATAACGGCACCCATTTTTGTACTCTTGCAAGGATGCTTGGAATTGCCATAAAGGTTCCGGCTGTGTCATCATCAAGTTCAGGGTAAATTCCTTGTTGAGCGTAAAAAGTACTACAGAATGCAATTTGGGTCGAGGGCTTCCGGATGCTTGAAGTTCGTTTCTCTACGACGTTCACTCGCCTGCCATCGGTGAGCAGCACAGAACCAAACATTTCGGTTGGCTTGCCACTATGAGAATCCATTTCCCACCATCCACCCAAATAAAATCCGTTATATCCGAAGGCTGGCTGTGTAGCAATGATGTTTGCGTTTTCTCTTGCCTCCTCGCTAGTCCACTCGTCGGTATCACGGTAAAACAAAATCGATCGCCAATCGTGATCAAGATAATCGAGCAACCTCCACGTCCAAGGACCACAGTCATTGGGTTCATTTTCTTCGTATGAAGGAGCAGGCGAAATAAGTGTTGTATCTTTAAATGCCCAAGCAAGGTCTCGATATTCCTGCACCTGTGTGCTGAGGTATCCCGGTAACAATTTATCTTGATGTTCAGAGCTATACATCAACCATGCCTTACCGACATGGCTAATTAGATTGAGTTCTTTGATTTTCTTTGATCGATCTTGTACTCCTGAGAGTGCAGGAATAAGTATCGCTACTAGAATTCCTATGATTGCAACTACAACAATCATTTCGATGATTGTGAATCCGTTGCGACATCTTGAATTCATTGGTGATGTCCTTCGATTGTTACAATTGAATCTGGCGGTGCTACAATCGAAACAACTTTATCTCCGAGTTTCGTTTCGCCAATGCGAACACGTTCTTGTAACAACTTGCATTCGTGAAGAAGCCGCTCAAGAATTTCTTCCTCGGGTACATTTGCAACACGTTCACCCTGAACGTAAATTATTCCTCGCCTGTCCCCAGCAAAAACCGCAACATCTGCGCCTTCAGCTTCACCCGGACCATTCACAACACAACCCATCACAGCAACTTTAATGGGTACATCAATGTCATTTTGTAATTGATTGCGGACATCGTCAACGAGTGAGAACAAATCAACTTGAATTCGTCCACAACTCGGGCATGCGATGAGTTCAGCGCCAACACGGTCTCTGAGGTGTAAGCAGTTGAGCAATTCAACCCCGTCTTCAACTTCAAAAATTGGATCGCTTGCATAACTGATTCGAATAGTGTCACCGATTCCTTGTGAAAGCAATGAGCCAAGAGCAGAGATTGATCGAATTGAACCGGTTTCTCTTGGGCCTGCATGAGTTACTCCAAGATGAAGTGGATAATCAAATCGTTTTGACAGTTCTTCGTAGATATCAATCACAAGTCGAGCGTCCATTAACTTAGCGCTCAAGCAGATAGCATGAAAATCTTTTGATTCAAACATTTCAAGGTACTCTTCTACTTTTGCAATCATCAGTGCAAGAAGGTGCCCGTGTTTTCGATCTGAGAAAAAAGAATCCAATTCTTTTTGTCGTTTCTGTTTATCTTTTCGCTCGACAACTGAACCTTCGTTGACTCCAATTCTGATTGGGATGTTTGCGTCTTTGCACGCATCAATAACTGAATTGACCTGCTCAATATCACCGATATTTCCCGGATTCAACCGAATTTTATGGACACCCGCTTCGATAGCTTCAAGTGCTCGTTTAAAGTGGAAATGAACATCCGCAACGATTGGAACGTTGACTTGGGAAAGGATCTCGCCGAGTACAGCAGTATCTTTTTTTTCAGGAACTGCGACCCGAACAATATCAGCACCCGCCTGAGCAAGCGAATTAATCTCTGCAACACATTGGTCGACTTCATAGGTATACCCAGAAGTCATTGATTGAACAGAAACTGGAGCACCACCACCAATTGCAACACCCCCCACATGTATTTGCCGTGTATTCCTGCGATTCATTTCCGTATTGTACTCTAGTCAGAGGCGAGATTTCCAAGTGACTGTTACTAGAATAATGTGCTGTGGGATAATTAATTCTCTACTTATAGATTTCAAGTTCGATGACACCGCCCTCAATAAGGAGGGTATCAACAGATGTACCTTCTTCAATGACATCGCCATTTAAATTTTTCACAATAACTTGCGGATTTGCTTTTTCGTGCTCTTCAAGTGCCGACTCTAATTCCTTGAGCACTTCATCATCAAGTGTTTTCAAACCCATTCGACCTTTGCATTTTGGAAATGTAGAACATCCAAGCCAAGGACCTCGTTTTCCACGCCGTAAATTCATCGGGCTTTCACACTTTTCACAATGCAACGATTCGATGAGTAGTGGTGGAGGGGTTGGGTATTTTATTCCACCCTTTTTATCAAGATTCACAACAGTTTTAATCTCTGGATAATTCACTGATGCTAAAAATGGTCCAAACCTGCCATCTCGCTTTTCCATTGCAGACCCATCTTCTGGACACGCAACATCAACTCGTTCAGGTAATCTTGGGCAACCCTGTCGATCAATTGGAGCAGCGTATTTACAATCAGGGTAACTTGCACACGTTAAAAACCGACCGTTCTTGCCAAAACGATATGCAGTTTCACTTCCACATTCAGGACATTTGTAGATAGCAGGTTGCATCTCTGCTTTTGCATGTGACATTTCTTCGTAAGCAGTTTCCAACCGTTTGCTGAATCGCCCATAAAAATCGTGGAGCATTGCTGTCCACACAACATCTCCTTTCGCTACATTATCAAGCCGTTCCTCAAGAGACCGAGTGTAATCAACACCCATCAATATTGGAAATGCTTCAACAAGTTTTTCAGTCACCACTTCACCTAAATCTGTAGGGTGGAATGATCTTTCTATTTTTTCAACATAGTTTCGATTCTGTATCACGTCAATAATGGAAGCGTATGTAGATGGTCGACCTATGCCCTCTGACTCTAACTTTTTAATCAGAGACGCTTCACTGTATCGAGAAGGCGGTGAGGAGAATGATTGTTTTGGCGAAAGATTAAAAGGATATAAGTCATCGCCCACAGAGAGGTTCGGAAGGTTCTGTTCAGAATCAGAACTTGGTACTCCACTTACTTTGTAAAAGCCATCAAACGAAAGTGTTCGACCAGAAACTTTGAAGGTTGCCCCCGTCGGTGTATCATCTCGTTCAAAGAAAAATTCTGTGCGGTGCCATTTTGCAGAAGTCATTTGGCAAGCAACAAAGCGTGACCAAATTAATCTGTACAATTTTCGTTGATCTTCGTCAAGAGATGCAGGAAGAGCGTCTGGGTGACGACCAGAATCAGTCGGACGAATCGCTTCGTGTGCTTCCTGAGCCGACTCGTTTGAGGATGTGTAAAATTTTGGTTTCTCTGGCAGGTAATCATCGCCGAACGAATTGCCTATGTATGCACGCGCCTGATTGATTGCATCTGTTGACAGATGGGTCGAATCAGTTCGCATATATGTAATCAAACCAACTTGCCCCTCGCCTTTAATGCGAACGCCTTCGTATAACGCCTGTGCAGCACGCATGGTTCGCTTTGCTCCAAAACCAAGAACAGTTGATGCAGAAGCTTGTAAAGAAGAAGTGATAAATGGGGCAGGGGGGCGAACAGTGCTATCTTTTTGTGCAATATCTTTTATCTTGTAAGAAACATCTTCTGCAAGTTCACCGTTCAAAGTGATACGTTGTTTTGCTGGACCCTTTGCAGTCTCATCTTCTTCAACGAGTAGCGTAGGCGAGGAAAGACCTATCGCTTCACAAACAGAAAGGAGTTGTGTTGTATGTTCATCGATATTTTCAGAACATTCTGAATCCCTGAAAATTTTGAATGGCTCACTACCAACTTCAACAAGTAATCCCTCGATGGAATGATGTTCCGACAAGAATGCATTCATCATTTTTCGTGTTGGGCTTTTGCCCTGTTCATCTTTTGATTGGATAAATGAATCCCATGCCTGAGAAAGTGAAGTAATGTTCTTAGGGTCGAGTGTGAATCTTCCTACAACACTCCAACTTTCATCAGGAATATGCGCTTCAATTTCTTTTTCTCGTTCGACAATAATTCGAACAGCAACAGATTGCACTCGCCCTGCACTTAATCCACCAGCGACTCGTTTCCAAAGTAAAGGTGAGACTTGGTATCCCACGATGCGGTCTAGAATTCGACGAGCTTGTTGCGCATTGACGAAGTCCATGTTAATTGGGTGAGGATGTTCAAACGCCCCATCGATTTGTTTTTTTGTTATTGCGTTAAAAATAACTCGTTTTGCTTTTGAAGGGTCGATATCAAGGAGTTCTGCCAAATGCCACGCAATTGCCTCTCCTTCTCGATCAAGGTCACTTGCAAACCAAACATCTTTAGCAACCTTCGCTGCCTTTTGCAGATCTGTGACGAGGGTGCCTTTGCCTTTCAATACGTCATACGTTGGTTTAAAATCATGCTCTAAATCAACTCCGGGGACAGGTTGTTTTACACCCTTTGGTGCCCGAGGAGGTAAATCACGGACATGACCAACAGAGGAGGTCACAGCGTAATCATCACCTAGATACCGATTAATCGTCCTCGCTTTTGCGGGAGATTCGACAATGACAAGGTGTTTTCCTGTCGCGTCAGGAACCGCATTCTTTTTCTTTGCGGTCTTTTTTGCGGTTTTCTTCGCAGTCTTTTTTGTGGTTTTCTTTTTCGCCAAAACTAATATCCAATGTGGTGGCTAACACCTTGTACGCGGTTTCCATCGGCATAGCGAACGTCTCGCCATGTGGAATCGGAGAGCATTTGAACGACTTTTTTTGATTTGTCAAGCGAAAAACATCTATATATCAATTACAAGGGTTCACCATGAGCATGCTTAAGTGCTTGATTGACAGCATGTTGCATGCTTTTGTGTTCCATATCAATAAAATGTGCTGATGGCATGGCTTGGAACCGTCGAAGCCACGATCGCTGCTGTTTTGCAAATCGCCTTGTTTGAATCTTGATGTGCTCTTGCGCTTCATCTAGGGTGCACTCTCCCCTGAAATGGGCAAACAGTTGCTTGTATCCCAGCGCTTGTTCTGCTTGGAGCCCAACTTGATTCTGAAGATTCCTCGCTTCTTGCTCAAACCCATTCTCAAACATCTCACGAACACGACTATTGATTCTTCGATTAATCGTTTTTACTGGCCAATTCAACCCAATCATCCGTACATCATCACGAGGCATCGGTCCTCTCCATTGAGATTGAAGCGATGAGAGTGGTGCCCCAGTTGCTTCACAAACCTCAATAGCACGAACGAGACGTCTTTTGTCATTGATATGGATTCGGCTTGCCGCTTCTTCATCAAGAACCCGTAATTTCTCTAGAAGATCAGTGTTTGGAAGCATATTTAGGAACTCTCGTTTTTCTTTGTCACATTCTGGTCCATCGAACAAACCAAACAGGAATGACTGAACATATAAATTTGTCCCTCCGACAACAATTGGCCACTTTCCCCTGTTCCGAATATCCTCAATAACAGTGTTTGCTAACTTCAACCATTTTTCAACAGTGAAACCATCTTCTTCTGGATGAGCAACGTCAATGAGATGGTGCGGTGCTTGAGCTTGTTCTTCTGCTGTCGGTTTCGCTGTCCCAATATCCATCCCTCGATAGACCTGCATGGAATCTGCGATAATACATTCTCCTCCCTCTGGAAGCGAGTTGGCCAACGAAATGGAAAGCGAGGTCTTCCCTCCTGCAGTTGGTCCTAGAATGAGGATTATTGGTCGCATATTATTCATTGTAAGAACATAAGATAATACACACATGAAACAAACCATCGAAGAAGTTGATGTTGTAGGGAAGAGAGTATTGATGCGTGTTGACTTCAATGTGCCAATGAAAGATGGCGCAATCACTGATGATCGCCGAATTCGAGCTGCGTTACCAAGCATAAGAAGCGTGATTAATCGTGGGGGGTTCATCACATTAATGAGCCATCTGGGACGTCCTTCTGGGAATGGTTTTGAAAAAAAATTCAGTTTAAAACCGATTGCAAACAGGTTAGCTGAACTTATTGGAAAAGAGGTTGTGTGTTCAGATGAGGATGACTCTTCACCCATCATTCTTAAAGAGAACCTGAGATTTAACTCAGGCGAAAAAAGTGGAGACGAAACCTTTGCAAAACACCTTGCGAAAAATGCAGACATCTACTGCAATGATGCGTTTGGGACTGCGCATAGAGAACACGCATCAAT
>CAZRPZ010000052.1:0-6416 GCA_964602215.1 uncultured Isosphaeraceae bacterium
GGTTTTTTTCGCCCCAATTTGCTCTGCAATTTCAGTCGCCTGATCCAAGTTCAGATGAGTTGGGTGGGGCTTGAACCGAAGCATATCAAGCACTAAAACATCTAGACCCCCAAGCAACACCCGCGACTCTTGTGGCACAGCAGAAACATCAGTGCAATACGCAATCTGGGTTTCATGCGTATCGATTCTAAATCCTACGATCGGAAGATTCCCATGAATAAGGCGGATTGGTGTAAATGTAACTCCATACAGTACGATTGGCTCATCGGGAATTAGTTCGTGCGGAATCAGGTTTGCAACAAACGAGTCGTTCACATTTTTGTGTGATTCGAAGACGTGTTGGAATACACGGGTAAGGTGGTCAAGGGTGTGAAGCTCGGCATAGATGTCAATCGGTTTCTGCATTGATACATTGAACAGTCGAACCTCATCTAATCCGAACGTGTGGTCAACATGGTTGTGCGTAAATAAGATTGCATCACAACGAGTAATCCCTTCGCGGAGCACTTGCTGGCGAAGATCTGGTGATGCGTCGATGAGGACAACGCGTTCTTGCCCATCCTCATCTACCCATTGAATACACGCACTGCATCTCAATCGTTTGTCTTTTGGGTTGTCGCTTTTACAGATTTCGCATTCACAAGCAATCACAGGAATACCTGCCGAGGTTCCTGTGCCAAGAAACGTGAAAGTGAAATCACGAACTGTCACTTGCTACACCTGTTTTTCGAATGAGTGGTCCTACGGTAAGTCCTTGTAGCAATAGACTGACAAGCACAACGCCAAAGGCAATCGGCACAAGTGTTTGTTTCAGTTCTCCGGCTGGAAGCCCGAGTACAAGCGCCAATGGAATCGAACCTTTTAGCCCAGACCAAAAGACGACGTGTTTCCAGCCCTTTGGCCAATGTTTTCCGATTGTAAGTGCTGTTGGATAGACCATAAGCGCCCTTGCAACAAGAATTGCCACAAACGTTGCTCCAACGGCAAGGAGAACATCGCCCCTTAGAAGTGTTTCGAGTCCGCCAATATCTTGTAACTCAAAACCGATGAGCAAAAACACAATGGAGTTAATTAAAAAGTCGATGGATTCCCAGAACGTGTTAATTGTTTGCACCGTTTGCTTGCTCATCGCTAGTTTTGTGCCGTAATTCCCGATGATGAGCCCCGCAACGACAACAGCGATGACTCCAGAGGCGCCGCTCTGTTCGGCAACAATAAATGAACCCCATGCAAGAACAATCGTGATTGCATTTTCAAGAACATGATCATTGAGCCGCCTTAAAATCCAAAACGCAATCAAGCCAAATCCCAGCCCAAACACGACCCCAAGACCTGCAACTTTTACAAATTGCATGATTCCGGCAACAATTGAAAGTGAAGAACCGTGATCGCCGGTTGAAAACACTGCTGCAAGCAGAATCAAAAAGAGAACAACGCCTGTTCCGTCGTTAAACAAACTTTCCCCTTCAATAAGCGTCTTAAGTCGATTTGGTGCTTTGGCGCTTTTGAGCGTTGCAAGAACAGAGATGGGGTCCGTTGGTGCCAACATTGCTCCAAAAAGCAGAGCGGGGAGCCAAGCGTGATCGCCAAGAAAGGGACGAATCGCAACGGCAACAAGCACCATAGAAACAATCACGCCCGGAATTGCCAGAATAACAACTGGTACCGCTTTCTTCTGAAGCAGTTCTAAATCAAGGTGCAATCCCGCCTGAAACAACAGCGGAGGAAGAAGAAGAACAAGAATCAACTCTTGCGTTATCACCACACCACCTGGAGCAGCGCCAAGAATTGCAACTGCAAGACCCGCCAACACCAAAGCAATTGTGTAGGGAACCTTCACAAACTTTGCACACACCCCTACAACAGTTGCAAAAGCAAGAAGTGAAACAAAGGTCGTCAGTGTTGTAGAAACAACACCGTGGTGCCCAACGGTTGCGAGCATCATGTGGGTTGTACCTCATGTTCCAGTAATTGTTCGACTATGTTTCCTGGAGTTGATGATTGGGCAATCGCCGAACTTACAGCAACACCTATGCAACCAACAGCGTAGAGTTCGTGTACGTTTTGGGGGGTAATTCCACCAATTGCAAGATGGTTGTACCCGAGCGCATTTTTAAGCAGTTCGAGGGGTGCGACCCTCACCTCTGGTTTTGTTCGTGATACAAACATTGAACCAACGCCAATATAATCAGCCCCCGCATTGATCGCCTCTTGTATCTTTTCTGTTGAATGTGCCGTCGCGCCAATTATATATTCCGCACCACATTGTTTCCTTGCGTCTTGAATTGCCATGTCGTGCTGTCCAAGGTGCACACCCGTAGCACCAGAAGCAAGCATGACATCAACCCTATCATTCACAATAACTGGGACATCGTGTTTGGATGCAATTTCAACTGCTTCTTTTGTATGCCAAACGAGTTCCGCTGTTTGCATGTGCTTCTCGCGAATCTGCACGCAATCACAGCCGGCCGCTAGAGATTGGTGCATGGTTTCTTGCCAAGGAAGCGCGCAATCATCTTTGGTCATCACAAAACATATTTTCCGTTGTTGCCTGTACAAAGACCCCAGTGCTTTAATAATTGTTGAAGATATCTCATACATTTTGTAGCGGATTGATTCAATGGTGTTACCACAGCCTTGTAGTTTTAAAAATTCCTCAACGACGCGAAGTGCTTCGAAACAGCGGTTACTTGCCGCTCGGGCAATGTCCACGATTGAGTCCCGAGTTTGTTCTTGTGGAGTCGTTATATGAATACCGACATCCCCTTCTGTGTCGCGGTGAAGCAACGATGGGGTTTGCGAGCGCAATTCATGGCGACATTTTTTTATCGCTTCACACCAATTATCGTGCTCTAATTCAAACCTTGCAATATCTTCAAGAACGCGCATGCCTTCAGCAGCACGGTTTATGTTTGCATCGAGGATTCGCATAACGGACATAGAAGGTTATGGTATGTCCTAAAGGGCAATTACGTCCTCATTAATTAACCGTGGGGTAATTAATTCCCTCTAGGCGAGTTAATTACCGCATCAAATCAACGCGTCGCTGATGGCGCCCGCCTTCGAAATCGGTCGCGAGCCACGCGTCAATAATCGCATTGTAATCGCTCTCTAGTGGCCCATTGGCTGCCAGACACAGTACGTTCGCATCGTTGTGCCGCCGGCTCATTTCGGCAGCGTGTGGTTCGTGAACAAGTGCTGCTCGTATCCCATCAACTTTATTGGCTGCCATTGACATTCCAATTCCAGAACCACAAATTAATACGCCACAGACAGCATCGTCTGAAATTATTTCATTCGCTACCTCAACAGCAATACATGGATAATCAACCGATTCTTCAACGCCACCATAATGTTTGTGCACTTCCCATCCCGCCGATTCTAGGTGATTGGCAATTTGGTCAACAATATTTCTTGCTCGATGATCAGAGCCAATTGCAATTATTCCGGCTTGAAATGACATCCTATGCTCCTTGATCAATCAATGAATTCATTTTGGCTGCAATGAGTTTTTCCATTTGGTCTGCGAGGGCATCGTACACTGCTTGCCCCTTGCCAATTGGGTCTGAAATATTCCCGTTCGGATCAAGAAGTTCTGCACGATTCGTGTATTGAGTTGCAACCGTAAGATGGCTTTCAGACATGCAAAGTACGACTGTTGCTGCCTTTGCCATTTCTTCTGTAAAAAAAGTGCTTGTCCCATCATACGTAACTCCTCGGCTTGCAAGTGCTTGAATTGTTTCGCTACTGGTAGACATTCCATCAATTGCATATATCCCCGCAGAAACGGCTAACCAACCCTCATGATTGTGTTCTGTGAGCCATTTTTGAGCTAAACCTTCTGCCATTGGGCTTCGGCAGGTGTTCCCTGTACAAACAAAAAGTATGGTGGAAATGGTCATCGCTTGCAATACTCACTACTATCGTATTGAATACTCATACAACCCACACGAAAAGAATGGATTTGATTTTTGGATTTTCTCCCTGAACAAGAAATAGATGGCCTTCTAACAGAACTTGGTGTACTCCAAGACGCTGAAGGTGAGAATTGCATCCTTATGCAAATGGATGGGAGCCATACCTCTGCAAAGCACTGTCTGTGCAATGATTCTTGCCCTTGCCAGAGCGATAAGGAGACCAATTGTTTTGATATGAATACCGAAGCGATGGTTCAATCTCTCGTTGCTACAATTCATAAAACTCATGGCGGCCGAACGCTGATGGTTCCAGTTGCAAAATGGCGATCTGTTTTTGACGCGGTCGCTTTCAGCATGGCTGGTGATGAATCGTGGCAAGAATTTGACGCGTCCGCAACAATTAAGTTAAACACCCGAGATCCTCTCCTTTTTGAATCGGGAGACGAACACACTCTCGTTGGATTAATCACTGCGCTGATGAATGATGGAGAATCTCAAGAGCAGGGTGTGTTTATCATTCCGGTCGGTGTTCCGCTTCTTGTTCATCTTCAACCAAGTGGTCCAGTTAAATTCTGGTTTGGGACGAGTGCATTAGCCGACGAGGTACAAGAGTCCTACCTCCTTTAATGTAAAGTGTTACCCCGAATCGACTGTACTATGCCACGAAAAAAAATTGAACCATGGTTAAAAGAAGAAGCAAGCGCGGTTGTTGCGATTGATTCAACACGAGCATCAAAAGACTGGAAAGCGCTTGCAACAGAAATACAAAATGTTTCTACGGCAAGGTCTAAAAGAGTAAAACGGGCACACAATGGGAGGGGGGTGCGTGTCATCGACAGCACAGAGGAATTCGATTCTACAAAAGAGAGTGGGCGGTATTTAGTTCAACCACCACTTGTTGCAAGAGATGCATCACTTCTTGAAGGGTCATTAAAGTCGCGAGGGTTTTCTGGGGTTGTTGGGTGCAGAGAGCCGGTGACCAGTTTGGGGCTTCGCCCCATTGTCGCACTTGGGTCTGGGGTAACTGTGCGTGTACAAATCGAAGATGCAAAAAATCCAAAAAAACCAACCTGTGCTTGGTTCGATCACGCCCTTGAGGAACTTGGTCATCATGTTTTGGAGTCGATGAATCCAAATTCCTCTACCCTAAGACAACTTGATTATCTAATTGCACATTTTTCGGCAATTCCAACATTTACACCTGCATACCGTCTTGCAATTACTCTTTGCCACACGCTTGAAAGCGAGAGCGTGTAGGATGGCATTCCAATAGGATTTCACAGTGGCACTTCACACAACATTAGCAACACGTTATTGGTTAAAGACCATCATCATGGCAATCGTTTGCATCGTACTGGGTCTTTGGGGAATTTGGGATTATGTTGTCGCAATTCCTAAAGCAGAAACCGGTGCAACCAGAGACGCGCTTTTAGACGACACCGTACGGCCAGCAATGGAGACTGAACTTGGGTCTGATGAACGATCTGCTGCGACGGTTTTGCTAGATGTAAACATTGAAAATCTTAATTTTGATACAAACTCAGACTGGATTGCGTCGGTCGAGATCTTCAAAGATTCTTTGGCGAACAGTGCTGTTTCAGATCCAATCTACGAAGAAGCTCTACAACGAGAACTTAATTTATATGGAGATATCACCCCTCCAAGTAAATACGATCGACCAATGCAGTGGCTGTTTATTCTTTGTTTGCCTTTTGGGTTGTATTACTTCAGGGCTTACATCATCATGAATAAAAAGGCGGGGATGTATTGTCTTGATGACGATGGAACTTTGACGACACCAGAAGGCGTTTGGAAATCAAACGAAATCTCAGACATTGATATGAGTCGTTGGATTGCAAAAACCGGAAACGCTCGTTCAACATGGATTGCGAAGGCGGTTGTTGAGGGTGGACAGCCGGTCGTACTAGACGATTATATCTATCATGACATGCATATGATCATAGGGTCCATTGCACATCGGTTTTATCCAGATCAATGGACTCCACTTGCAAGACGTGTCAAAGTAGAAGATGTTGAACACGATCATGTAGATGAAGAAGAGTAGTTTTGGCACTCTTAACTGCAACAAATCTTGTTAAAAGTTATAGCGGTCGAAAAGTGGTCGATCAGGTGTGCCTAAATGTAGAGGTTGGAGAAGTTGTTGGTCTGCTTGGACCAAACGGTGCTGGAAAAACTACAACATTTAGAATGATGATTGGGATGATTAGTCCCGAAAACGGAAGAGTGCTTTTTGATGGAGAGGATGTAACGTACCTTCCAATGTATCAACACGCACGCCGGGGAATGGGGTACTTAGCGCAAGAGCCAAGCGTGTTTCGGGGAATGACGTGCGAGGATAATTTGCTTACCATTCTTGAGACACTCCCAATACCAAGGCCCATTCAACTTCAGCGGTGTAATGAATTGCTCTCTCAATTTCACCTAGAACACAAACGAACTCAACTCGCCAGAACATGTAGCGGCGGGGAACGAAGGCGG
>CAZRPZ010000053.1:0-12112 GCA_964602215.1 uncultured Isosphaeraceae bacterium
AGTGGCGAAGTCGGGTTAGCCGCGCTCATTAAGGAGCATCGCATTGCGAAGATGATTTGCTCCTACCCTCGGACTGCAAATTCAACCGTCTTTCCGAAGTTATATCACGACGGAGACATCGAACTTGAACTTGTCCCGCAAGGCACACTCGCCGAACGAATTCGCGCAGGCGGCTCTGGCATCCCTGCGTTTTACACTCCTACTTCTGTAGGCACGCCACTTGGCGAAGGAAAAGAACAACGAGAAATCAACGGCAGAGCGTATATTCTTGAGTATGGCTTAACGGCAGATTTTTCGCTCATCAAAGCACGAAAAGCAGATACGCATGGAAATTTGCTGTACAACAAAACGGCTCGGAACTTTGCACCGCTCATGGCAATGGCTGGAAACATTACCATTGCGCAATCGGAAGAAATTGTTCCTGCTGGTCAACTTGACCCTGAAACAATCATCACCCCCGGAATATTTGTTCAGCGACTTATTGAAATAGCAAAGCCAGCACTTGAATCAGAATTGGTTGCGGCAGGAGAAACTTACCCATGACGGGTTTAACTCGAGAAGAAATGGCAAAACGACTTGCCCAAGATATTCCTAACGGTGCGTATGTCAATCTTGGTATTGGGATTCCAGAACTGGTGGCAAAATATGTTCCTGAAGGAAGAGAGTTTATTTACCACACTGAAAACGGCTTGCTTGGCATGGGACCATCACCAAAAGAGGGCGAAGGTGACCCTGAACTCATTAACGCTGGCAAACGAAGAGTGACCGCCCTTCCGGGAGCTGCCTATTTTCATCACGCCGATAGTTTCTCGATGATTCGTGGTGGACATCTTGACTTAAGCGTCCTTGGCGCTCTTCAAGTTTCATGTGGTGGCGACCTTGCGAATTGGTCAACAGGAGGTCCAGATGCAATTCCTGCAGTTGGTGGAGCGATGGATTTAGTCGCGGGAGTCAAATCTGTCTATATCATTACGCAACATTGCACAAAAAACGACGAACCAAAACTTGTAGAATCCTGCACATTTCCGTTAACAGGAGTCGGAGTTGTAAACCGCATTTACACCGACCTCGCAGTGATTGAAGTTACACCTGATGGTTTTCAACTTGTGGAGTTAAGCCCAGACGTTTCATACGAATATGTTCAAGAGCGCACGGGTGCTCCACTTCTTCCACCTAAGGACTTACCATGACTCGAAGCGAAGCCCTGTACACCAAAGCACTAGAATTATTGCCCGGTGGAGTGAGTCGTAACACCGTTTTGCGAGATCCGTATCCACCGTACGCCGATTTTGGCGAGGGTTGCACAATAACTGATATTGAAGGTGTTGAACGGATTGACTTTTCAAATAACATGGCATCCTTGCTTCATGGGCACGCTGATCCAGACATTGTTGAAGCAGTCACAGTTCAACTACAAAGAGGTACCGCCTTCACAATGGCAACCGAAATAGAAGTTGAATTTGCAGAGCATCTCTGCAGTCGCAACGATTCATTTGAACAGTGCCGCTTTGTTAATTCTGGAACAGAAGCAGTCATGGCAACGATTAAAGCTTCAAGAGCATTTACTAGCAAACCGATGGTGGCAAAAGCAGAAGGTGCGTACCACGGTCAATATGATTATGCAGAAGTCAGCCAAACACCAACCCCCAGAAGTTGGGGAAGCATTGATTCCCCAAACAGCGTTCCGGTCGCCCACGGCACCCCCGAATCTGCACTTAATGACGTCGTTATTATTCCATTTAATGATTGTGAACGAGCAATCACGATTCTAGAAACACACAAAGACGAACTTGCATGCGTTCTTCTTGATCTCATGCCCCACCGCATTGGACTCCGCCCTGCTGATGCTGAGTTTGTTGAAACGATACGAACATGGACAGAGCAGAACAATGTTTTACTTGTCTTTGATGAAGTAATCACATTCCGTTGTGAATTTGGCGGGTTGCAAGACCAATACAATGTTACACCCGATTTAACTGCGATGGGTAAAGCGATAGGCGGAGGATTTCCTGTTGGGGCGATTGCTGGAAGGCGTGATGTCATGAATGTCATGAACCCTCAAAACACGCCGCTTCTATTCCCGCACTCTGGTACGTTCTCAGCAAATCCGATCACGCTGACTGCTGGATTAACCGCGATGAAAAAATTTGACAGGGAAGCAGTTGCTCGGCTCAATACTCTTGCAACGAAAGCGAAAACTGGCATCGAGCAATCAATTCAAGAAATTGGCGCTGAGGCATGTGTGACTGGAGCGGGTTCAATGTTTCGCATTCACATGAAAAAAGAAGTACCAATGAATTTTCGCGAAGCATTTTTAACGGAAAATGAGAACTCAAGATTACAAGCACTGCTTAACCACTTATTTGATTCTGGTTTCCTCATGATTAACACATGCTCTGCAGCCCTTTCGACCCCGATGGCTGAAACAGAGATTGATGCGTTAGTCGATGCCGTAAAACGCGGCTTTCGAAAACTCTAAGCGCTTCAACTTTACTTCTCAATGGTCTATTTTTTATTCCACCTTAGTGGCAACTCGAATTCCACTCACAATTTTCACTGCACACCAAGCGACAACGAAATACAGTGGCATTTCAATCCAAAGCCAAACTGGGGCAGGGATCATAAGTATGTTGATGATGCCGCCAATCATTGTCAAAAAGCCAACTACCATCGCAACGCACATCATGTTTTGCTTTGCAATTAGTGCGGCTACAAAACCACCGACGAATGCTTGAGAAAGATGTGCTACGAGGACAAGAATAAACGCTGACTGTGGCAAGGACCCAACCCAATCAATGAGGGCGTCTCTGTTTTCCGGCTTCATGAGTTCACCAAAGGTCGTTCCTTCTGGAACTGGGAAGATGACGACATTGAGCGAACCAATGCCCCAATTCACCATGCCCCCTACAAACGATCAAACGATGACAGCAACAATCGCTATGAGGACTCGAATCATGAAAAGTATCCTACCTCCGCAATAACGGCCTAACAGCATGAAATCGAGAGCATAATCCACTTTTTATCATGAAAAATGGCTCCTTCAAGGAATCTCTCTTGCATTTACTTGCGAATATGCAACTATAGAGAGTTATCGAAAACCACACTCAGGAGAGAATCCAACATGCAAAGAGCCACACTACTACTTACAACCGCTGTTATTGCAATCACTACAATTGCTTTTTTCCCGTTTACAGGGCTTGCCGATGGCAAAAAAGCCAATCAACAACGCGGGATTGTTGGTCCAGATGTTGTGTGCTGGTATAACGGCGGTAACAGTGGGCTTGATATGGAGAACTATGGTAGCGGTGATGGCATCCTCTCTTACGCGTTTGGAACAACTTCTTGTAACTGGGGAGACGAGGAAGCAGATTGGGGATTAAATGGAAACGAATCGTATCCAGTTATTGCACAAAATTGCTACAGGTTAAAAGACGGACGGTTTGAACAAATAGGAACTGCGTGGTTAAAACATTCCTTCTGTGCAGTCAGTGAGCCAGGTTGCGGAAGTTGTCAATCAACACCTTGTTCGACTCTAGGAATCGGATGTGCTGATACGTATTGGGCTGGATTAAATGCAGACGCAACTGCACCACGGTCTGCAATCAATGCGTACACAGGTCAATATAGTTTCCCCTTCAATATTTCACCAACTGGTGATAGTTGGAGAAGAGGTCGTCTGCTACTGGCTGAAGCTGATATTTCAACTGCAAGTAACCCTGATGCTCTGTACTTCATCGAAGGTCAATACATCGCGACAGATGAAGCACCGTATAGTAACCAGTGGAACAATTGCTCTTGGCGACAAGTCGATTTTAGTAGCATGACGAACCCAACTGCACTGAATCAAACGCAAGTTGCCCAGCCAGCACTTTTTGCGTGGAAAGAATACGACAATGAGGTTGATTTGCAAATGGTTCAAGTTCCCGATGACGGCCAACTTCATGTCGCTGCACGTGCGTATGACAATGGCAACGGTACTTGGGATTATGAATACGCAGTTCACAATATGAACAGCCACCGAAGTGTTGGCACATTCACAATCAATGTCGGCTCTGCGAATGTGACAAACGTTGGTTTTAATGATGCGGATTACCACAGTGGTGAAATCATTGACACAACGGACTGGGATTGGTCCCACAATGGGAACACGCTCATGTGGAATACTGATGATTATCATACAAATGAATGGGCAAATGCCATTCGCTGGGGGAGTGTATATAACTTTAGATTTACAGCGGATGTTGCTCCAGATACAACTGACATCGACCTTGGACTCTTCAGAGCTGGTTCACCCTCAGAGCTCTCTATAACGACAGTTGGTCCAACAGGAACACCGCCAAGTCTCATCATTTCATACCCAGATGGCCAACCAGAATACTTTGATCCAAATGGTGGCACAACTGTTGAAATTTATATTACATCTGCTGCTGCAGATCCTGTTGCTGGCTCTGCAATGTTGCACTGGTCGGCAGGTAGCATGAACGGCGATAACGCACTCGTTGAACTTGGAAATGACACGTATCAAGCAGTCTTCCCTGCGTTTGAGTGTGAAGCAATTGTTGATTGGTACATTTCGATTGATAGTACAGATGGCAATACGATGAACAGCCCAGCAAATGCGCCAGATTCCACATGGTCAGGTACTGCACTTACTGGATACGAAGTAACGTATGAGGATAATTTTGAAACAGAACTGGGCTGGTCTGTAAGTGGCGACGCAACTGATGGACAGTGGGATCGAGGAGTTCCAGTGGGTGGTGGTGACCGTTGTGATCCCGACATTGATGGCGATGGTTCTGGTGCTTGCTACCTTACCGACAACACTGATGATAATAGTGATGTCGATGGTGGAACGACAATTCTCACTTCCCCAGTGATGGATGCATCCAATTCTCCAACGCTCTATTATTCCCGATGGTATAGCAACGGTGCAAATTGCAACGGCGCAAATTCACAAGCTGATACGATGGAAGTTGAATTCTCGGTAGATGACGGACAAACATGGATGAATCTTGAAACTGTTGGTCCAAGTGGTTCTGACGTAAGTGGTGGCTGGTATGCAAAAGAGTTTGACCTTTCATCAATCTCGGGATTCGTTCCAACAAATCAATTCCGCCTACGTTTCAGTGTAAGTGATCTCGATGGCGGCTCCGTTATTGAAGCAGGTGTGGACGGGTTGATTCTGAGTGATGCATATTGTGATTCGGTCACTTGCGAATCTGATATCACCGATGATGGCGTTGTAAACGTTTCAGACCTTCTCATTGTGATCGATCAATGGGGATCGACAAATTCCCCTGCAGATATCAATGCCGATGGAACAGTTGATGTTTCAGATTTATTGATAGTCGTAGGTGCTTGGGGAGTGTGCTAGTAGTCGATTAGGTTCATTGTTCGCTTCTCTTACGTTTCAACGGAATGTGCTCTTGTTACCTTTTCAACATGCAAGTTGTACGTTCTCGCTGTATTGAGAAATAAATCTTGTCATTTGATCACACTATTTGTTTCAGTATGCTGATGATTGGGATCGCAATACACATTGTGATTAGCGGGACTTTGTTTGTACAAATGCCCCCCGAAGTACCAGAACATCTCGGTCTTTGGCTCTCTCTTGAGGGACCTCGGATTCACACACACACACCGAGTGGGCTTGACCCACTTGGTGTTCGTGAAAGAGTATTGAATTTTAAAACTAGTTTTACGCGATGAGATACCAGAGGGGAAACAAGAAAATCCAGATGACATCGACAATGTGCCAGTACAACCCACTGCACTCGACTGCCGTGTAATGCCGACGGGTGAAGTCACCCTTCTGTAATCGATACATTAACCAAAGCATGATGACCATTCCTATAAGGACATGAATTCCATGCAGTCCAGTCATTAAAAAATATAAACCAAAAAACAGGTGAGCGTTTGCAGGTCGATTTTCATCGAGTTGAGGATTCGCAGGTCGTTCGTATACTGCCATTCGTTGTGCTTCCGATGCAGCATGAGAAGCAAGCCCACTTGGTCCTTGCATTGCATGAGGCAAAGATGATTTGGGCAGGTCATCAATAAATTGCAGTGGTTCTTCTAGTTGAGCAACAATCGTCACCGTTTCCACACTCGCTTCTTCAGTACTAACTATTTCATCTGTTGTATCATTTGCAACTGTGCTTGCTTCACCAATTTGGAGTGTTCTCACATACGCAACGATGTCATAGAGAGCGGGGTCTTTCAGCATTGGGTTCCCGCCCTTTGGTGGCATTTGCAATTGAGTTGTGCTTGCTGGATCGTTTGCAGTTCGGCCAACTTTTACAAACTCCACTATAAATTCGTCCGTGTTATCGATGACGAATGAACTTTCATTCAACGCAACTCCCTGACCTACGACGCCTTCACCTGAAATGCCGTGACAAGATCTGCACGTTGCATTCCAAAACCCCTTTCCTTTTGTTGCATCTCCGTCCATCACAACCGCACTATCTGAACTTGAAGGAAGCCCACTGTGGTCGACATCATAAAATGCCATGCCACCTACAAGATGGTCATGAAACTTATGTTCATACTCAACAGATTTAATCGCCATGAATACAGTCGCGCATAAAAACGTAATTGCAAGACAAATACTCGCAGCACGAATTCTTTCTCGTTGCACATAGGTAATTGCCATCGCCATCGTCAAACTACTCACCAAAAGAACTGCCGTGTTTGCTGCTCCGAGTCGTTCATCTAAAAATTGCTCTCCCCACGCAAATAGGGCAGGATGATTTGCCCTGAACACTGCGTACCCTGCAAAAAGCCCACCGAAAATAAGAACTTCCGTTGCTAAAAACAGCCAAATGCCTAACTTAGCAGCATCATGTTGCTGAGGCATATCATTAAAATGATGTTGAACATATTGTTCTTTAGTGTGTGACATACGTACTATTCCTCGAGTTTGTAGTTGGGTGAAGTATTAACAAGTAATTTCAGCATTCTTCCTTGCATAGAACCACCAGTTCACGATCAGACACGTTAAGTAATACCCAGCAAACCCATACAACGCATACTGTGGAGTACCCGCTTTAATTTGAGTTGCAAAAATTTTCGGAATTAAGAATGCCCCGTACGCAGCAATCGCTGCTGTCCAACCAAGGACAGGACCTCGCATATCTCGATCAAAAATGACACCAATCATTCGGAAAGTCGATCCATTTCCAATCCCAGTTGTTGCAAAAAGCAAAATAAAGAGAAGCAAGAACGGAATGAAATATTGTTTTGGATTTTCTGATTCCATCGCAAGTGCAACGAAGTAACCAGCGCCGATTGTCGCTCCAATCATGATGATTGTGTCCCAATGTGTTACACGAGCACCACCAACCTTATCCGAGAGCCACCCCCCAATGGGTCGAATCAAAGCGCCAACACCCGCACCAATCCATATAAATCCAGCAGAAGAAAGTCCTGTTGACTGACCTGCGTTTTCACCAACAGCAACCACACCGAACACATCATCAATCAATTTTGGGAATGCATTTGCATATCCAATAAATGAACCGAATGTCATGACGTATAAATACGTCATCACCCAGTTGTGTTTTTCTTTAAATATTGCGAACTGACCTTTTAAATTTTCTTTTGTTTCTCTTGGAGTTAAAAACCGCATTGCAAGTAGAGTCAACAGAACAGCAACGACCACGACAAGGAATGTTTTGATCAGAACTGGAAAACCACCCCAAGGGACAATCAATAGGAAAATGCCAACCGTTGCACCGAAGTAACCAAGGATTGTCAGCCAAAGATACTTTGCGATTGCAATTGGAGTTGCACCGCACTTGTGAAACGGCATATTGTGCATCATGAGAAATGCCAAGATGCAAAAGAAAATGAGAATTGGAACCCAGACAAGCCCTGCATTTGCAATGTACATCGTTGGAGCATCTGCACCAGTGCCAACTGGATAACCACTACCACTTAGAGAACCAAAAAGCGGGAAGGTAATGACAAATGGAATTAAGAATTGCATCGCACTGACGCCTAGGTTTCCTATGCCTGCGTTGAGACCAAGAGCAAGACCCTGCATCCTCTTCGGATAGAAGAAACTGATATTTGACATCGAGGAAGAAAATGCTCCACCACCAACGCCTGACAATGCTGCTAGTACAATGAAAACATAAAATGGCGTTGTATGATCTTGCAGAGCTATGCCAGCACCAACTGCTGGCAACATGAGCAAGAGAGTGGTCATAAATTTCACATTACGACCACCGCAAATTGCAATCATAAATGAGTTTGGTATACGAAGCGTTGCCCCTGCTAAGCCAGCAACCGCAGGGAGCGTAAAGAGTAGTGCCCTGTAGCCAAGACTATCGTAGTGTTCGCCACCATTCATGAATGTAAAATTAAAGAGTTCGCCATTCTCTGAAGCAAAGTGAAGTTCTTGTATGTATTTGGCAACCATACCCCAGTAAATCCAAACTGAGAACCCAAGAAGTAAATTCGGAATTGAAACCCAAAGATTTCTGGTCGCAATTTTGTTTCCAGTACGTTCCCAAAAACTATTATCTTCTGGGTCCCAATATTCAAGTTTAGACATAAAAATTTCCTGTTTTAGATATCAAATCTGACTATACAATTCCGGCGCTTCCCGCTTTATCAGTTTTTGGACAATTCTATGCATCCATATCAAGCAGAGAAAAGCTACCGCGGATAAGAACATCCAACATGTCGTCCATAGACCGCTGATGTCAAGTAAATATCCAAAGAGCACTGGGCAAACAAATCCACCTAGTCCTCCGATGACACCGACCATGCCTCCAACAGATCCAACATCATCTGGATAATAGGTCGGGATATGTTTATACACTGCAGCTTTTCCAATACCCATCACTGAACCAATGATGAAGCAAAGCAAAGTGAAAATCCAAATATTTGCTTGAAAGAAAATGTGTGTTACACCACGAGCAAGTAACTCTTTCTTCTTAACTTCGTTTCCAACTTCTACAATTGGCTCTTGCCAAGAAGTACTCCTTGGAAATATCAACCAGCCAGAATTACGTTCCTCGTGGGAAACAAGGGGGCTCTGTTTTTCGTTGACTAGATATACAACAGGATCAATACCATTTGTGGTAACAGTAATTGAATCACCTGTTATTTCAGTAATCACTCCTGCTCTTCTTGCCATAACACCACTTCCGGGTGCATGAATATCCATCTGCGGAATAATTAACAAAATGCAACAAATGATGCTTATTCCAAAAACCCAGTACAACACAATTCGAGCGCCCCAACGATCTGACATCCAACCACCCAGAGCACGAATAACACCGGAAGGAAAACTAAAAATTGCAACAAGCACACCCGCCATCACTACAGTAGTTGAGTAGACATTTACATAATATGGAATAAGCCATTGGGATAACGCCACAAAACCACCAAAGACAAAAAAGTAGTACATCCCAAATCGCCAGACTCTAGGGGAAGATAAAATCTTCACACGGTCCACAAAACTCTTCTCGATAGAATGTTCTTTTTTGGGATTTGCCGTTGAGAGGAAATAGATGATGCCAAAAAGTATGAAAACCGCAGCATACAGTTGAGGGAGTCTTCGCCAACCCTCTAAATTTTCGCCATTTTCTGTAAACCAATTCAATAAATACGGTGCAACTAACAAAGTGATTGCTGCGCCTGCATTTCCTGCACCAAATATTCCAAGAGCCGTGCCCTGTAATCGTGTTGGAAACCAACCTGAAGTGTGTGCAATTCCAATTGCAAAACCCGCTCCAGAAAACCCAAAACCAAAACTCGCAAAGAAAAATGTCCAAAATGAGTTGCAATAACTCAGAAAAAACATCGGCACTGCAACAAATATCAGGAGTAAACTAAAGACAACTCGCCCCCCCCATTTATCAGTTGCCATCCCTAATGTCAATCTAAAAATTGCTCCAGATAAAACTGGAATGCCAATAAGCCAACCAATTTCTTGTGCCCCCCAATGAAATAAACCGTTGTCTACAAGAAAAGTAACAAGAACACCGTTAAGCATCCATCCTGCAAAACACCACGTAAACGCAAGGGTACTGATAGATAAATTCCACCACGCTTTTTTTGAACACTCTTTTGGAATTTCTGTAGAAGTAGACACCTGCAATGTTCCCTATCAAATCCTTTACTTTGTTTCTGGAATAATTTCTTCCATAACGTACTGGACGATTGCCCATCGATCTTCGATTGGCATCGTTTCAAATGACATCATGAGTTTTGCACCACCGTATCCCCCCGGCACGCCACAAGTAATACGGGTATAAATATCTTCCGCACTCCTTCCAATTTTGGTTTCGCCTTGGGAAAGATCTGCAGCAAATAGTTGCTGTGGCAGTTCAGGACTTAACTCACGCCAACTATATATTTCTTGTGTACCCCCGCTACCATCTTCACCGTGACAGGAAACGCAGTTTGTCGCGTATAACTGTTTCCCCCTCGCGATGTTTTCTTGAGTCATTCTTGGTTGTGGAGGAATGGCGATTTGATTACCTGCGTTTGGACCATCTTCACGAAATGTATTGAGCACATCTACAAGCGAAATGACTTGTGCGGATGTTAAATCTGGGAACGCAGGCATGCCCGAGCCATCTAGACCCTCAGTGATTGATCGATATAAATCATCATCCGATGCAATTCCATTGTCTGTCGACACAAAATGATATGTTGCTCCTTGATGTTCTTTTGTATGCACAAAACTTCGAGGGAGTGCTGCAAACGTCGACGAATTCATTCCGGGACCATCCCCATATCCATCAACACCATGGCATCTAGCGCATTGACTAATGTATAAGGGATATCCTGCAAGTAAAGTGCCTTCCGTTGTTTCAATCTGTGTTGGGATGCCATCTGTGTATGCACGATTTGGTGAACCTAGCAAGGAACCAGTAACAATAAAACCAACTGCAACAATAAGAAGCCCATACGTCAACCATGACTTATCGCTTCGAAATGCAAATTCCCACTTGCGTTGAAATCGGTACTTTTGCGTTCGCATTGATTGTGGAACACGAACGAAGTAATTCACTGGGAAGGTCCAAAAGTGTACGAGTTTTGTAAATGGGAAGTAGGCGAAGAACAATAACGCCAAAAAGATATGAAGTTTTGTGAGGAAACTTGCTGAGGCCATCAACTCGGGCTGTGGAGAGAACGTCCATAAACTTGCTGTCCATGACGATGCCGTATACGCAACACCAAATATGCGGTGATTCACAACTTGGTACAACGCAATCGCAACAATTGCAATCAGAAAACATTGCACGATGTAATCTTCAGGTCTACTCATCGCTCTAACTTCAGGCGAATGAATTCGTCGTACAAGTGCAACGAAGGAACCGACGAGGACAAAAAGCCCACCGATAAGACCACTCCAGAAGAAGAACTCAATTGAACTGGCAGAGCCCATAACACCACCAACAAGTCCAGCAATGTGACCGACAAGTAAAAGAAGCAAGCCCCAGTGGAATAATGTTGATGCAAAACCAAGAACTTGCCTTCCGAACAATCCACTTGCCCGAGTACTCCATGAATATGGCCTTGTGACCATTCGTATAATTGGTACTAGGAAGAACAACAAAATACAAAGATATGGATACACGCCCCACAAAAATGTATTGATTGCAGAGGTTGTTTCAGATGGAAGTGAATTTTCTCGGTGCCAATCAACTTGTGAAAGCAAAAGTGAATTCGCACTCAGAACTGCAGCGTCTGGTAATGCAACAGACACACCACCTAACTCATTGGCAACTGTAAAGTTTGGCGCTGGTGGCATCGCTTGCTCGACGAAGGAAACTCCCTTTACTTCAACAACATGTTGCGATAGGTCGCCTGCTAGGTTTCTAGAAACAAACCAAATGAATATAGTCACAACAAACAAAGTGACAAATAAAATTACGGCTTCTGATTTCTTTACTTTCATGACTCTACCTCATAACATTTCTTTATGACATCATCAATTGAGTTATTTGTAAGAATAGGAAGAGGAACTTTCCCCGATGGCTCATCTGGAGGTTCCCACATGGGCTGATCTTCGGTTCGCTGAAGATCTACGTTCACAAGAATTTCTATTGCATTCATTAACAACCGATAGTCGCTCTTAAATTTTTCA
>CAZRPZ010000054.1:0-8189 GCA_964602215.1 uncultured Isosphaeraceae bacterium
AATCGCGGGAACACTCGATGATGATTTACACTTGCATCCAACTTCTCCCTGTATCGATGCCGGTGACAATGCTAATACGTACGGCATAATCGATTTCGATGGTGATCAACGATTTCTTGATGATCCATACACCGATGACACAGGTAATGGGACAGGTGCAATCGTTGACATCGGACCCTATGAGTTCGTGGTTGCAACCCTTGGCGACGCAGGAGGGAGGCTTTGGATGGATTCGGGTATGCCATCGTGCATGTTCGAAGACACGAACAACTGGCTCCCTGGTGAAGTTCCAGATGCTGGGAATCTTGCAATGTTCGAGGTCCTTGGTGAAGCGAATGTCTGCCTCAGCGGCGACGCGACAGTTGAGCAACTCATCATTGCAAACGGTGATGTCTATATCGACCTTGGTGGGATGACGCTGACTTCCTTACAAGAAGTACTCGTTGCACCCTTTGGCGGGAAAATTGCAAACCTCACAGTTTCAGGTGGATTTTTTGGAGCTCGCAACGGCCCTGATCAGGGAACGTTGGTGTTCGATTCCTTAGTCGTTGGCGGTGGGGGAATTGGATCCTTCAATCTGGAGGATAATGTCAATTTGATAGCGAACGAAATAATGATGCAATACGGGGCCTCCATTGATGGCGAGCCAACAGTCTCATCCGATATTCAAAACTTTGGCGGGAGAGTTCGTCCCGGAACGTCGGAATTTTTTGATCCATTCGATGTCGGTGTACCTGGATCGATGGTTATTGATGGAGATTTCGTTCAGGTTGGTTCACCCGTCTTGGGATCGTTACCACGATATGGAAGTACGGAATTCGACATTGATCCGGGTTTTACTGAAAACCCGCAAGATTACCTTACTGTGACCGGACATGCAACGCTTGGAGGTATCCTTGAATTGAATTTCGATACAAGTTATGTTGGCATCGGTGATGCATTTGATCTCTTTTCTGCACAATCAGTGAGTGGAAATTTTGATCTGCTTTGGTCTCGCGGTTTGCAAAGTGGTGAAGTCGCTCTTCTTGAGGATCAATTTGGACTTCTTGGAAGTAGTGATGACATCACGATTGGTGAAACGAACAATATTCAATTTGGAGGTGGCGGCTCAGTCATTTTGATGAGTACGAATGGTTCACCAACTGATTTTATTGTTGTCGATTTGGATGGTAAAGGCGGACTCGATGCAATTATCTCTCGCAATGGTCCACCTCCTTCTGGCGCTGGAGTCATTGAAATTTACTATGACATTTATGGCGGTACTTCTACCACAGCAACTATTCCAGTTGGGCATTCTCCACAAGGCCTGGTTGCATCTGATTTTGATGGGGATGGTGACATTGATCTAGCCGTCGCAAGTACAAATGACAATACCGTGTCAATCTTGACAAACAATGGAGAAACATTTTCGACACAGACGATGAACGTTGTTAGCAATCCAGTAGACATTGCTGTTGGTGATTTTGTGTCCGCAGATCCATTACCAGATTTGGCAGTGGCATCGACAAGTGCGAATCTCATTGAAGTTTATGAAAACACATTTGCGTTTCGTGGAACTGGATTCCAGTTCAAAGGCGCGACGTTCGCTGGCTCACCAGACAAAGTGAATCCAGGTGATGTGGTGAATGATAAAGATTTTGATATCGTCGTAATCAGTTCTGGAGACGATACTACGTATACCGTTCCGGGCAGTGGTGAAGATCCATCACCCCTGAATGCTCTTGGTGATGTGGTCTCTCTCCGTATCCCCGTTGGGATTGATCCAGTTGAACTTGCTGTAGCAGATCTAAATAGTGATGGAATTGATGACACAATTACGATTAATAGCGATGGCTCATTGAGTGTTCGTCTAGGCACAGCGGACGTTGCTGCGACAATTTCGCTGGGTGCATTCCCTAATGGACTTGTTGTTGGCGATCTTGATGACGATGGTGATGTGGACCTTCTGGTTTCAGCATTCGATCCGTATTCATTTGATCGTGAACACGGTGAACAAGGTATTGTCATTATTCGAAATGATACTGTTGATTCTAGCATCGTATCGCTGACTAATCTCGGATACATTTTTGCGGGAGGTGTTTCGGAATCTCTCATAGATTTAGGGGATGTAGATGGTGATGGCTACCTCGATATCGTGGCAGTAACTGAAAGTGGAAGTGGTGCTGATCAAATTGAGTATTGGATGAATGTGACTCAAACAACTTCTTGCGATGGCGATTTTGATGGAAATGGCTCGGTTACAGTGAGTGACTTGCTCTACCTTATTGCTGCATGGGGTGATCAGGATGGAGAAGCAGATTTAGATCAAAATGGCATCGTTAATATTGCGGATTTGCTTATTTTGATTGCCAATTGGGGTGTTTGCTCAGAATAGTCCACTAAAAACCCCCGTTCAAGAGAACGAAGGTTTTTTGAGTTGACTGTTTGGATTGTTACTCTTGTGAGTTGCCAACGGCACCGCCGATGAGAGCACCAGCACCTGCACCAATAAGGGTTGCGCCTGTGTCGCCACCAATGGCCTGTCCAGCAAGGGCACCAACTGCAGCACCAATACCAGCGCCTTGTTCAGTTTTCGTGCATCCCATTAGAGATAGCGAGACAATCGCAGTAACTGAAAGTGTTGTAAGTAATTTTTTCATTAGTTTTCCTTTTGTGTTTATTCTAATCCAGTATAGCCATCACTCGTTTGGCTAGACGTTGTTGTTGTTGTTCCGGTTTTGATGACATTACCATCTGCATCGAGTGTTTCGTGGATTGTTGTTCGGCGAATCGTCGTGCCATCTGCATTGCGTTGTTGTGCTTGTCTTTGCGCTTCTTGTTCTTGGCTATTCCCAACAGCACCACCAACAAGTGCGCCAACCCCAGCGCCAATGAGTGTGCCACCAGTGTCACCACCAATTGCCTGACCTGCGAGAGCGCCAATTCCAGCACCCCATGCTGCACCTTCTTCAGTCTTGGTACATCCAAGTAACGTTGCTGTTGAGAGTGCTGTGATTGTTAAACTTACGATTGTTCTGTTCATGGTGAACCTCCTGTTATACCGTTCATTATTTCGGTTGTATTTATTCTATACCCAAACACAACGTTTGAAATGCTATTTTTGTTTCAAAATACCATCCACTTGAGCGGTTTGGTTGCATTATGAGGTTTTTCCCTAAAAAAGAAGACTGGGGCGGCTCCTCTCGTATGTCCCCAGAAGCAGGTTTCCATTGAACCTGTATTACCCTGTAGGGGGTATGGTGTAGGAATCGTCCCAGTCTGGGAGTCCGAAGTTATATACAGGTAGTATGCGCCACTTTTGCGAGGGATGTAGAGAAGTTGAGATTTTTCTTTCAGATTTATGTCTTCCATTTGATATTGCAACCGATGGCTGGTTTTTGGTCAGCCGGTGATGGCTCTCCATTGAGCATGGCATGAATCGCATTTTTTAGATCCTCTCCATCCCCAACCCCACTTGAAGGACGAGAATCATCGAATTGACCTCGATAATATAGTTTGCCTTCCTTGTTATACAGGAATACATCAGGGGTACAGGTGGCTTGAAAAGATTTTGCAACCGATTGATCTGCGTCGAAGAGATATGGGAATGTCCAGCCAAATTGAGTAGCAGTTTCGATCATTTGATCTGGACTGTCATCAGGATATGCTTCAATATCATTAGAATTGATGCCAATCATTGTGATTTCATTTGCAGTACATTCGGTGTGAATTACTTCCAATATCTCCCCAACATGGATAACGAATGGACAGTGATTACACATAAAGACGACGAGTGTGCCATTCGATTTCTTAGATAGAACATACGGCAAACCATGTGCATCGGAAAGTGAAAATGAGGGGATTGGAGTTTCTAATTCCACCATTGCAGAAGGTGTTTGTGCCATAACAGTGCTCCTTTTGTTGCTCTATAATAGGGGATTCTATGAAGATACATGAATACCAAGCTCGGCAACTTCTCGCAGATGCTGGCATCCCAGTGCCAGAAGGAAGGATGGTTCGAACCATTGAAGAAGCAGATCATACTGCGAAAACGATGTTTGAGCAGGGTTCAACTCTTTTGGTTGTAAAAGCACAAGTTCATGCAGGAGGTCGGGGGAAAGCGGGCTTTGTCAAACTCTGCCGTACGCCGGACGAAGTTCATGATGCTGCTCGGTTCATGTTTACAAATCCTATGATTTCAATTCAAACAGGAGTTGATGGTTTAGAAGTTACAAAACTTCTGGTTGCTGATGGTGTAGATATTGAGAAGGAATTCTACCTTGCTATTACAACGGATCGTAGTAGTGGAACGAATGCTCTAATCGCTTCAAGTGAGGGTGGTGTAGAAATTGAAACTGTTGCCCACGAACATCCAGACGCGATTAAAACTGTTCCTATTTGTCCACTCACTGGGCTGGAACCATATCAGGCACGTCAACTGGCTTTTAGTTTAGGTTTCGTTGGAAAACAAGTCGGGCAAGTCGTGAATACCATGTTGAAACTGACTCAACTCGTCAGTGACACCGACGCTTCACTTGCAGAAATCAACCCACTCATCGTGACTCCAGCGAGCGAAGCGTATCCTGATGGGCAGGTACTTGCGATTGATGCAAAATTTAATTTCGATGACAACGCTCTCTTTCGTCACCCAAACATTAAGGCAATGTTTGATCCAACAGAAGAAAACAAAGCAGAACTCCTCGCTACAGAATTTGATTTAAATTTTATTGCCTTGGATGGGAACATTGGTTGCTTAGTGAATGGCGCTGGGCTAGCGATGGCAACCATGGACATCATTAAATTACACGGCGGAAGTCCAGCAAACTTCTTAGATGTCGGTGGTACTGCAACCCTTGAAACCGTCACAGAAGCATTCAAA
This sequence comes from uncultured Isosphaeraceae bacterium, assembly GCA_964602215.1. Lineage (GTDB taxonomy): Bacteria > Planctomycetota > Phycisphaerae > Phycisphaerales > SM1A02. Next base: position 4,859 of record CAZRPZ010000054.1, read on the forward strand.
ATTATCCTGTCTGATGAAAAAGTTGAAGGCGTACTCGTCAACATCTTCGGTGGGATTATGCAATGTGATGTAATCGCTGAGGCAATTGTGGCAGCAGCAAAAGATGTCGGTTTTTCAGTTCCACTTGTTGTTCGACTCGAAGGTACTAATGTCGAAAAAGCAAGAGAAATTCTAACGGAAGCACAATCTGAATTGCCTACAATGCAAACAGCAGTAGATTTAGAAGAAGCAGCAGCCAAGGTCGCAAGTGCTGTTGCAGCGTGTACATAGCCCAACAGAGTCTCTCCCCTTGAGTATACATCAATCAAGCCCAATTACAGGTCGTGAACGTATTGTTTCCCTCGACGTCCTTCGCGGTGTTGCAGTTCTTGGCATATTGCTCATGAACATTGTTGCTTTTTCGATGGTGACAAGCGCCTACGAATTACCAACAATCTATAACGATATGGAGGGGGCGGATTGGTGGACGTGGTTAACGCTCCACTATCTTGCGGATACAAAATTTATGTCAATCTTTTCCATCCTCTTTGGGGCTGGAGTCTGTATTTTTATGGAAAGAGCACAAGCAAAGGCGCATAAAGCATGGCTCCTTCAGACAAGCCGAATGGGTTGGTTACTTCTGATTGGTTTGATTCACGCATACGGAATTTGGTATGGAGACATTTTGGTGACGTATGCAATCTGTGGCATGGCAATCGCTCTTGTTCGGAAGTGGAAACCCGCCACGTTATTCTGGCTTGGCATGGTTTTGATGTTCCTCATCCCAATTGGTTTCTTCTTGCTGATGCATTGGACAGTGCAATATTGGTCTGAAGAAGTTGTAACGACAATGCAGAATGCGGATGTATTAACATCCACAGCAGTACAAGCAGAAATTGCTGCATATACAGGTTCATGGCTTGACCAATTGGGGCACCGTATTCCAACGGCATTGACTATACATTTATTAGTTTTGCCGTTCTACCTTTGCTGGCATGCTGCTGGATTAATGATGGTCGGCATGGCTGCTTATAAATGGAACATCCTTAATGCATCAAGGTCTGTTCGCTTCTACAGTTTGCTTGTCATTATTTCTTCATGCATTGGATTTCCTTTGATTGCAATTGGCGTTTGGTTCAAACAACAACATGGGTGGGATCCAATTCTTTCTCGATTTGTTGATAGTAATTGGAATTTAGTGGGCGGGGTTTTTGTAGCGTTCGCATGGATTGGCATAGTAATGCTCATTTGCAAGACAGCGGTTCTTCCAAGAATGCAACGAGTCCTTGCAGCAGTTGGTCGGATGGCGCTGACCAATTATTTACTACAAACCATCATCTGTACGCTATTGTTCTATGGACACGGTCTGGGGTGGTTTGGGCAATTTGAACGTGTTGAGTTGCTGCTCTTTGTATTTTCGGTCTGGGTATTTCAAATGATGTTCAGTATTTGGTGGCTCTCGATGTTCCAATTCGGTCCATTTGAATGGCTTTGGAGAACACTTACATATTTCAAATTTCAACCGATGAAACGGAAGGGGAGTTTGGTATCATGAATGGCATGAGTAATTCTTTTGGAGCATTGTGTAGCGACTTTTATATCAACCAGAAGATTATGCTTAGCATGGACCTTCCTAAAATGAGGGAATCGTCTTCCGAACTTTTTGATCGCATCCGGCGTGAGATTCCTGAGTTTGAGCGAATCCGATCGTTTGAACAGGAAGTTGCGTTAGAGACCGCTGAATTTGAAGGTCATTACCAGTGGATGGGATTACGTCCACGTTCGATAAGTTCTGGAGTTGTAAATCCTATGCATATTGAAAAAGCGTATGACTTACACCGCCTTGTTCTGGAACTTGCCCCCTATTACTTGTCCTTGAGCCCACTGCAAATTGAGTGTATTGAACTCGTCTTTGGATTTGATTTGCCTGCTCGTGAGAATCGAAATGACATCGTAATGCAGTCCTTACTCGGCAACTCGCCACTTGCTTCACTTGCTGATGACGGTATTGAACAACTGATCGATGTGCAGCCACGTATCGGATTTGCACTGAATGAGTCATGTGACTTGCAAGCGTTTATTGAAATTAAAACGAGGACATCCGCTGTTGAAACAGCAACCCAAATTTTTCAAGATGAACCCATTACCGTTTTTTTAACGGTTCGAAAGAATGGTCCCATCCAAGAGGTGGAAGAACTGAGTGAGATTTTCAAACGTCTCTCTGGACATATTGAACATATCGCCGAGCAACGAGTAATTCCTGACATCGTCGTTCCACTTCACCAATCAATTTCGACGTAATAATGGTGTCAGACACCAAACATCTCTAAAACGCGGAATGGTTGCTCTGCAGCACCGGTTAAGCAACTTAACCTTGCAGATTCGCACAGAGCTAAAACTCGAGGTGCATCCGCCATCGTCGATTCGCTAGAGTGGATGCCATCAGCGATGAGGTGGGCAGGGTGTGTATCCCCATCACCAAGTGTCAGGGAGTGTTCTTCACCAATCATTTGCAGTTCTCGTTTCCAATTTGATTGGTCACTCAGCAACATTGTTGCACATCGCTGTCCACCAAATTGCATATTCACTGTCATGTGACCGACTAAATCGCTTGGCTCATCTGGGATATTAGGGCTGTGTAAAAACGCTTGAACGATTTCGGGTGTTCCGAAGAGTTGGTGCATACAATCCATCGCGTCAAATAGGCGTGACCAAAGTGTACCTTCAACTTCGCCGCACGTCATTGTGCAATGAGCTGAGAGGGCGAGCCCAAATTGTTCAACATCGTCCGTGGCTTCTCCGAAGCCAGCGGATCGCCTGAAGAGAGGAATGTACTTTGCTGCAGGTGTCTTTCCAGATTCAACAACAAGTTCATCCATGTTCCCTGAAAGAGGTGTCGTTGTGACTGTTGCCATCGTCCGATGGCGTAATAAGTCACATAGTGAAATGTCGTACGCACTTGGCTGGGCAATCCAAAAAATTGCATCATCATATTGAGTTACCATCGAACGTATGTCGTCACATGTTTTTGTTTTGAGCGTCTCGCCAAGATCAACTAAAGCAGTCTTGTCACTCGTGCCAACTGCAGTTAGTTTCAGATTAGCTGCTTTTGCGACTTCTTTGGCGAGGGTGGCTTGGTGTGGTGCAATCCACGCGACAAGGGGCTTTTTGCTTTTAGCCATGCAAGCAGTGTAACGACGGCGTACAATATGTGCGTGGATAGACGGTCGCGGGTTTTTCTTCACAGAGAAACGCGAGGAAAGTCCGGACACGACAAGGCACGGTGGTGGATAACGTCCACCGACCATTGATTGCAGGTCAGGGAAAGTGCCACAGAGAGTAGACCGCCGAT
>CAZRPZ010000055.1:0-16224 GCA_964602215.1 uncultured Isosphaeraceae bacterium
TATCTATATATCCCCTATTTGGCATAAATCACATGACTGACCGATGTATACACATATGAAAATGAGAACGATACCAGTGTTACTCCTCTTGGTTGGGCTTTGTGCGTGTAAAAACCAACAACCTACGAACGCTCCCCAAGCAAAGAAACCGAACTATACAGCCCCTCTTCCTGCGGGAAAACCTGCCCTGCAACGAGTCCAGCAAAGCCAGTGGCCTGATATCGGGGTTGCATGGGAAACACGCGATTTGTTTCTTCAAGATTCGATTGAACACAGCATTGGGTGGTTTGAAGCACCCTCAAGCAAACAATGGTTTCCTATCGAAGGCATTTCACACGAACAAGCAAAACATTCTGTCGTCACACTGGGCACAATAATTGAAGAATCTTCAACGAAAGAAGAATTCATCGAGGCAGTGCAAGAACGGTTTGACGTGTACCAATCGGTGGGCTGCGACTCCAATGGCACAGTGTTATTCACTGGGTATTACTCTCCTGATTTCAACGCGTCTAGAGTTCAGACAAATGAATTTTCGTCTCCTTTATACTTGCGACCTGACGATTTAGTCAGTGATGCTGCATCGGGTGAACCTCTTGGTCGTAGATTAGCTGATGGCTCAATTGTTCCATGGCCAACGAGAAGAGAACTAGAGGCCGCGAATGAATTTTCTGGAAGTGAACTTGTGTGGGTCAAAGATGATTTAGATGCATACACAATTCATGTCAATGGTTCAGCACGTTTGCGTCTGGCGAACGGCGAACTGATGTACATTGGATATGCAGGAAAAACAGACCAACCATACACAGGTCTAGGGCAGAGTGTGCTTGACGCTGGGCTGATTCCAGATGACAAACTAAGTTTACGAGCAATTCGTCGTTTGTATGACAAAAATCCAGCACAAGTACATGACTTGATTCAAAACAACGCGTCCTATGTCTTCTTCCGAGAATATGATGGTGGGAATTGGCCTGCAGGTTCGCTTGGCGTTCCTGTAACACCCCAACGATCGGTCGCGACAGACAAACGAATTTTCCCTCGAGGAGGTGTTGTGCTTGTTGATACAACCATTCGTTCACTTACAGGCGAGAAGAAACAGTTCACCCAATTTGTGACTGACCAAGATACTGGTGGCGCAATTCGTGCACCTGGTCGAGCAGATTTGTTTATGGGAGTTGGTCCAACTGCAGGTATCAAAGCCGGAGGGCAGTATGCAGAGGGAAAATTGTACTATCTATTTTTAAAACCAGAGTCAGTCGCTACAATCGAGCACTAAAGGTGGAGGCCACGGACGGACACCTTTGCCGTTCCGTTCATCGCCCTGCATCTTCGGCGTGCCATCGAATCCAATGCATCTATTCACAGCATGAATATCTCTCGATGGGTCGAAACAAGCACAAAAATTGAAAAAGACTTCGCTTAAATCTGAAGTGTCAATATGGCTATCAACTGCGAATACCATTTTGGCTTCTTTGTTTTTTTCACAAAACTCTTGCAGAGCAGCAGCACCTTCACCCGCCTTTTTTTTATCAACAGAAATAATTTCAACTGCTTCTTGATTCGGAGTTACATTTGTTGCATCAATACCTAACTTACCGCCAGCCCCAATTTCTGGTGCAGCGTGATCTAGGATATCAAGAGCACCTCGAACAACCTCCAAATCATTTTGAGGATTGATGCCACTCATTGCCTCGAATACTGCGCGTTCATCGTGCACATCAACCGTTTCATCTACAACAACGATTATTTTTGTCCATGCTAATTGACCTGCACCCCAAATTGCGTGCATCACTTTGCGAGCATGTTCTGGGTACTCGGGTTTAATTTTTACAAAAACACAATTGTGGAACGTCCCAAACATTGGCAAGTGGTAATCAACAATATCAGGAATGAGAACTTTTAAAAGAGGAAGCATGATTCGTTCTGTCGCTTTGCCAAGGTAGTAATCTTCTTGAGGAGGCGGACCAACAACAGTAACTGGAAAGACTGCGTTCTTTCGATGCGTGATCGCTGTCACATCGACAAGTGGGTATCTGTCCGGCATCGAGTAAAAACCAGTATGGTCGCCAAACGGTCCTTCAAACACAGCACCCTCTCCAAGTTCCCCATGTTCTGGCTCCCAACCACATTCTCCGCATTCCGTACTAACAAATCCCTCGATAACGAACTCGCTATTTGCTGGAACCCAAAGAGGGACTGTTTTTGCTCGTACCAATTCGATTCCTTTGCCATGTAAATACCCTGCCATTAACAATTCACTCATTCCTAAAGGAAGTGGACACGTCGCTGCATAAGGAAGCACCGTTTCGCCGCCAAAACAAATTGCGATTGGCATTGGCTCGCCAATCGCTTTCCATGAACGCCAGTGAGCAGCACCATCATGATGAATGTGCCAATGCATGGCGAGATGAGTCTCGTCTACAAGTTGAGCGCGATACATCCCGATATTGTGTGATTTTGGTTTTGTCTCATGTCGGTCATCCGCATGAATTGTATGCATCCCAGCGAACGTAATAAATCTTCCCTCTCCTTCACTCGTCCTTGAGTCTTCTGGAGTGAAGTCGTAGCCAACCTTTGAAGGGTCTCCATCAAATGGCCAACATTGAATCATTGGAAGGCGCTTTACGTTCACTTCTCCTGCTTCTGTGAGAAGCACAACATCTTGACATGCACCACGCTTGAGACGTTTTGGTTTCAAATTCAAAAGGGGTTTGAATTGTTTCGCCATTTTGAGTACATCTGACATTCCAGATGGCGGAGCCATTTGAGTAAATGTGCGAATTTGAGTTGCAATTTCATTCAACCCCTTTCCTCCAAGTGCTTGCTCCATTCTGTAATACGAACCAAACACATTTATTGCGAGCGGAAAGTCACATCCCTCAACATGTTCAAACAGAAGTGCCTGTCCTCCAAGTTGTTCTCGACCTTGATCGAACGTTTTCGCATCTTGACTTGGGGTGGGGCTTTGCTTTGTGACCTCTCTCTGCACATAACGATTGATTTCTAAGAGAGGTGAAACATCTTCCTTTATACGAACAAGTTCATCCTGTTTTTCTAAGAATGCAAGAAACGACTGCAAGCAAGTGTGCGACATGTAAGGATGGTACACTCTGTGGATGGAAGTGATACAACTTCATGATGTTGAAAAAATATATCGAGGCAAAGTTCATGCGCTTCGAGGTGTGTCAGTTGATGTCATGGAGGGTGAAATATTTGGTTTGCTTGGACCAAATGGGGCGGGGAAATCCACCCTTGTCAAGATCCTTCTGACTGTCATCCACGCTTCAAAAGTTTCCGGCAGCATGCTCGGAAAACCCATTGGACACCGCTCTACGTTGAAAAAAGTTGGGTATCTACCCGAACACCATCGCTTTCCATACTACCTCACTGGAAAACAGGTCCTTCATCACTTCGCTGCATTATCAAAAGTTCCTCGGAATGACAGGAACGCCAGAGCATCTTCATTGCTCAGTCGACTTGGTTTAGCGGGATGGGAACATAAAAAAGTTGGAACATACTCCAAAGGCATGCTCCAACGATTGGGTATTGCGCAGTCTTTGATGAATGACCCCACATTACTAGTTCTTGATGAGCCAACCGATGGGGTTGATCCTGTTGGTCGAAGAGAAATTCGTGATTTACTTCTTGAATTGAAGGAAGAGGGTCATGCAATATTCTTAAACAGCCATCTTCTAAGCGAATTGGAAATGGTCTGCGACCGAGTCGCCATCATGGTCAAAGGAAAGGTCACGATGCAAGGCACTATTGATTCGTTAACGAAAGACTCCAAACGATATGAGATTGTTGTAGATGGCACACTGCCTGAATGGGCATCCGAAATCTGTGATTCTATTCATGAAAACAAAATGGTCGTGCATGGCGATGATCCTATAAAAATCCAACCAATCATCGATCGTCTTCGCAGCCATCATTGCACGATTCACTCAGTAAAACCTGTACGCGAAAATTTAGAAGATTTATTTATGCGAGCAGTAGACCACACCGATGCACCGGGAGCAGTGCAATGATGCAATTCAAGGCATTACTCATTGATGCATATCGGCAACTGAGTGCAGCAAAATTATTTTGGTTAACCCTTGGGTTATCTGCGCTAGTCGTCATCATGTTTGGATCAATTGGATTTAATGCTCAGGGAATTTCTCTGTTTTTTGGGGCATGGGAAATTGACTCTGAATATCTTCACGAAGGCAGTCCATGGGCAAGGGGTCTTTACATTGGTATTTTTTCAAGTTTCTTAGTCAACATTTGGCTTGCATGGATTGCAACGATTTTAGCATTGATTTCTACGTGTTCAATTTTTCCAGAGTTTGTTCACAGCGGTTCAATAGAGTTGACGATTTCAAAACCGATTGGCAGGTTCAAACTTTTCTTTATGAAGTACCTCGCTAGTTTATTATTTGTCGTACTTCAGGTTGCAGTGTTCTGTGTTGGAATCTTCATCTGTGTAGGACTTCGAGTTGGCGAATGGAATTGGATGATTTTTGGAGCGATTCCGATTGTAACGATCTTCTTTAGTTACCTTTTTGCAGTAAGTGTTCTTGTCGGTATCTTGACTAGATCTGGAATTACCGCCCTCTTGATTACTGGAATCTTTTGGATGGGTCTCTGGTCAATCCAAACTGCCGAGGTCGTGCTGCATCAATTTATCACTCAGCAACAAGTTGATATAGAGAGTTACGAAGAAGCTGTTCTTAAAGACGAAGAGATGCTGGCAAAGATTGAAGCGAAATCTCCAGATGATTCTAGGATTGAACACCGAAGAAAGAGAATTGAAGGATTTAAGACAGACATTGCAGAAGCAAAGGAAACATTTGAATCTATTGAACAATGGCATAATCCTGTTTCTTGGGTCTTAGCAATCTCGCCGAAGACATCGCAAACCATTGGCTTGCTTGACCGCTGGCTAAGTGATTCGGATGGCTTTGACATTTCAGCAATCATGAGGGGTGAAATGCAAAGCATTGAAGATATGGAGGAAATTGATCCTACAACACGTGGTGCTAGAGAACGTGAAACTACCCGCAGAATGCAGGAAGAATATGAAACCCACTCTCTCTGGTACGTCCTTGGCACATCCCTTCTATTTGAATGTTGTGTGCTTGGATTTGCTTCACTCTATTTTTACCGCAAAGATTTTTAGCGTACTGATTTAATTAGAGAGGTCGCGACCTCTGTCACGTGCAGCAACCACTGCCTCAACGATAGCATCAAGAACGTGGTGTCCATTCATCACTTCCAATGCCGCTGCAGTTGTACCACCCTTACTTGTCACGGCCTCACTTAATTCTTTAGCACTTCGTTCATCTTGTAGTAAAAGTGCTGCTGATCCCAAAATGGTTTGTCTAACTAAAGCATCCGCTGTCTCACTATCTAGCCCTGCTTTCTTTCCGCCTTCGATCATTGCTTGAGCAAGATAAAACACGTACGCAGGTCCACTTCCACTCAGAGCCGTAACTGCATCCATCAGAGACTCTGGAACTTCAATCACGCTGCCGATTTGCGAAAAAATTTCTTTGGCTAATGTCGCATCTTCCTCTGATGTTGCATCTCCAAGTGCAAGCCCTGTTGCTCCATATCCGATACTACAAGGCAAATTTGGCATTAACCTCACGACGCGGTTGTGACCAATCGCGCTTGCAATTCTTTCAGTGGTAACACCCGCCATGATTGAATACACTACTTCCGCTTGAACACTACCTGAAACCTCATCAAATACTTGGGGTTTCACAGCAAGCAGGACATGTGGAGCGTTTGGAAGTGTAGAGGCCGACGAAGTTGTTTTACATCCAATCGTATCAAAAAAATCTCTGCTTGATTGTTCAATATCTGCAACAGCAATTGCATCACTTGATAACACACCCCCTGCAATTGCTCCTTCAATAATGGCACGAGCCATATTTCCCCCACCAATGACTGATAATGAAATGCTCATGAGGAGTAAGGTACACTACTCACATGAGTACAGGCAAGGTCACAACTTCACAACCACTCCCTTTTGAATCCCCTGTTGCTGACATTGAACGGCAAATCATCACAATCCAAGAGGCAGATGACGCTGAAGCGTATGCAACAGAGGTGGAAGAACTCTGTAAAACTAGAGACACATTGCTTGAAAAGTTGTATGAAAATCTTACGCCTTGGCAAACAGTGCAGGTTGCACGCCATCAAAATAGACCCCAAACTGCAGATTACATCAAACTCATCTGCAGAGATTTTAGAGAACTCCATGGCGATCGCCATTTCGGAGATGACCCCGCAATTATTTCTGGTTTCGCAAGAATTGGCTCACATAAGGTAATGGTCATTGGTCACCAAAAAGGGAAAAACACAGAAGATCGAATTGCCTGCCATTTCGGATGTGCACACCCAGAGGGCTACCGAAAAGCCCTTGCGAAGATGAAACTTGCTGAAAAATATTCAATTCCAGTCGTCACGTTTATAGATACTCCCGGTGCATATCCGGGATTAAAAGCAGAAGAACGTGGACAAGCCGCAGCCATCGCTATGAATCTTAAAGAGATGAGTCGCCTAAAAACACCAATTGTTTCGGTTGTCATCGGTGAAGGTGGTTCGGGGGGTGCTCTTGGGCTAGCTGTTGCTGACCGTGTTGCAATGCTTCAGCATGCATGGTATTCGGTCATCAGTCCAGAAGGTTGCGCTGCAATCCTTTGGAAAATTGCAAATGAAGAGACAATTCCATCCGCTGCATCAAGTTTAGCGCTGACAAGCAAAGAAAATTTGCGGAATGGTCTTATTGACGCCATCATCGAAGAGCCAACAGGTGGCGCACACCGTGATAATCAAACAACAGCGACAAATGTAGAAAAATGGATTGTTGACACCCTGAGAGACCTAGAGAGGTTTAACCCCCAAACCCTTGTCCACCGTAGATATGAAAAATTCTCTGGGATGGGGGTATATTCTGATGACTCCCCCCTCGATTGACGATTCACCAAAAAACCCATAAAATGCCACATTCAACCTCGGTTTTCATTCTCCTGATTGCCGTCTAACTCGTTTATTTGTAGTGGTTTATGAAAGGACGTTCTCGTGGCAAAAAAGAAGATTACAAAGAAGAAAACGTCCAAAAAGAGACCAAAGAAGAAATCTACTATAAAAAGTAGGAAAAAGGTCGCTAAAAAGAAGGTGACAAAGAAAAAAGTAGCAAAGAAAAAAGCGACTACAAAAAAAGTATCAAAAAAGAAGGTCGCAAAGAAAAAAACACCTACAAAGAAAACTTCTACATCCAAACCTGTCAAAAAAGTAGCAAAAAAAACAGCAACTAAAAAACGTCGACGGCGAGGCGTTTCTGTTTCGGACGCTGCCCGAGAAGAAGAGACAGACGAACGAGGTTTTGTCTACATCAATGGACGAAAAATTCGAATGATTGCATCGAACGGGCTCGCGAAGAAAAAACGCCGAACAAAAGTTGCTACTGTCGATGTTGAGAAAAAAGTACTTTCACTAAAAACTCCTCTCTCCGCTAAACAACTTCGAAAATACCGAGATCGATTGTTAAAATATCGAGCACAGTTACTTGTCGACCTTGGAGCAATTGAAAAAGAAGCGCTTGACATCAATGCAGATATCAGTCACATGCCAATCCACATGGCTGATGTTGGGAGTGACGCTTATGATCAAGACTTAAAACTTGGGATGGCTGCGAGTGAACGCAAACGAATTCACGACATCGAAAACGCACTTGTACGAATCAAAAAGAAAACCTATGGCGTGTGCCACCTTACAGGAGTTCCAATCCCCGAATCTCGTTTACGTGTGAAGCCATGGGCACAATACACCAAGGAATCGGCAGAAAAAATGGAGCGCCGATCAAGAAAGAAATGACTCGTAGTGCTTGGCGATCACCTCGTGCTTGGATAATCCTTCTACTTGTCACCACCATTGGTTTCAGTGCAGATCTTTTGACGAAATCGTGGGCATTTCAAGTAATTGCAGGAGAACCCGTTCTTCTTGAGCGAGAATTACTACTATCAAATCCACAATGGACTCCAATTCCTGCTCATCAGGGTGTTGTCGCAATACCGGGGAAAATTCTAAATTTCAGACTTGTCTTAAACGATGGAGCAGTGTTCGGAATTGGTTCCCAACAGAGGGTGTTTTTTATCCTGTTTACATTTGTAGCGCTGCTTATTGCTGGATGGATTTTTGCTAGGCACACCACAAATAAAAGTACACTCGCCCAGATTGCTCTTGGACTCATTCTTGGTGGTGGATTAGGCAATTTGTTTGACCGTATCTTTATTGGAAGAGTAAGAGACTTTATGCATTTGTTTCCGGATCGACACCTTCCATTTGAACTTTCATGGCCGGGAGGTCATTCAGAATTATTTCCGTGGATTTTTAATACTGGTGATGCATTGTTATTGACTGGCATGGCGCTCTTAATGATTTTCTTTTGGAAACAACCTACGCCCGAAATTCAAGAAGTTCCTGAACTTGGTCAGGACTCATCAAATCCTCCTGCGTAAGAAATTCTGGGAGATTTTCTAATTCCCAAGCCAAATCCAACGTGAATTGCCCCACTTCGGTCCGTCTTATTTCTGTGCAATACCCACCAATGTTCAACAACTCGCCTAAGTCGCGTGCTAGTGATCGAACGTAAAATCCTTTCTCACAATTGATTTCGATTGTCACAAGTGGCCATTCGTATGCAAGTACCCCGATTGAATGCACTGATACTTTTCTGGGCTCAAGTTTGACTTCTTTCCCTTTTCTAGCGACTGCGTATGCACGGTGTCCATCCACTTTCACAGCACTAAAAATAGGAGGCGTTTGCAAAATGTTTCCAGAAAATGAATCGACTGCTGTCTGTACTTCTTCAAGTGTGGGTACTGCATCAACAAGAACTTCAATACGTTCCGTTTCTGCGTCATGACCAATAGTTGTTGCGGATAAATCAATAACTGTCGTGTATCTTTTTTCTGTATCCATCATTTGCCCGAGCTTCTTGGTCATCGATCCAATACCAAGGACCAAAACTCCTGTAGCAAGAGGATCGAGAGTCCCTGCATGCCCTGTTTTTCTTTTGTGGCACTTGCGACGAATCAAGTTAACCATCGACATTGAAGTCGGTCCTCTGGGCTTATCAATGACAATAACACCATTGAGATCATGTTTGCTCGGCTCGTCCATATCGGTACAATACATCTCTTCACGGGACAGGTGACCGAGTGGCTTAAGGTGCAGCACTGGAAATGCTGTGTACGCCTTGTGCGTACCGAGGGTTCGAATCCCTCCCTGTCCGTTGTTATGGGTACGGGCTGTAGCGCAGCTTGGTTAGCGCGCCTGACTGGGGGTCAGGAGGTCGGAGGTTCAAATCCTCTCAGCCCGACTACATAGAAACACCGAAGCATGGCTTCGGTGTTTCTATGTAGTCGGAAAAGCGTGCGAAACGCACGCTTTTGTGTATTTCAGATGCTTGGATGGGGTTAGAACGAAGCGTCCGACCCAATCCAAGCATCTGAAATACACCTGAGGGATTCGTCATTTTCATCCGCTTTGCGGATGAAAGTGTCAAATCCTCTCAGCAATGGTTTCGACGTGACTGTCACACCGAGTGAGTCTGCGAGCGACCAGTGACTGTCACTAGAAACCCTAGAAACTGCGAGCGACCAGTGACTGTCACTAGAAACCCGCCTCAAGCATCGCGGTAGATGCGTATCTCGTTTGGTGGAATGAGTTTACCCGTTTCCATTCCGAGGCATGGCGTGTCGCGTTTGGCTCTGAGCCAATTCGCTTCAGTACGAAGATTTTCTGGCCAGAATGGCCATGCTCGGCATTGTGACGGACGGGCTTCATAGAGTTTGCAACTTGGTTTTTCGGTTTCACGATTCAGAAACACGCAATCATATTTCCCATCAATGACATTTTCTGTCAGAGACCATTTCACCCCAATTTTGCGTGTGTAGTGCTTGTAGAAATCATCAACCGAGATATCGAGTTTTTTCGCCATCGCCCTTGCCTCTTCATCAGTGAACCACACCGCGCCTGTAGGTCCAGTGCAACAATTCCCGCATTGAGAGCAAGAAAAGCGAAGTCCGTCCTCAAACCAATCACTCATGCCCACTATCGTATAAGATTAAAATCAGAATAAGCTGATAGATTCAAAAACCAACGAAGGAAAGTTCATTCACATGCAATTCGAAGTCAACGATGTCATCAACGCAATCAATGGTATTTTGTTCTCAGAATATGTTGTCTACGCTCTCCTCGCGACGGGTCTTATTTTTACTCTATGGAGTGGGTTCGGTCAGTACAGGGCGCTCACACATGGCGTTTCCGTCATACGCGGAAAATTTGATAAGAAGGATGATCCCGGTGCAATCTCTCACTTCCAAGCTCTTTCGGCTGCTCTTTCTGCGACTGTCGGTCTAGGAAATATTGCTGGCGTAGCTCTTGCCGTCGCCGTGGGTGGACCAGGCGCTGTCTTTTGGATGTGGGTCATCGGTCTCCTTGGCATGGCTCTAAAAATGACCGAAGTCACGCAGTCTATGCTCACTCGGGACACATCAAATCCAGATAACCCACACGGGGGACCAATGTACGTTGTCGACAGTTTGTTTAAAAAAGCCGGCGGACGACTTGGTGCAACCATCGGTGGTATCTTCTGTTTCACCCTCGTGCTTTCTGCAATTACAGGTGGCAATATGTTCCAAGCGTGGAATGTTGCTGCAGTCACAACACAATATTTTGAAATTCCAGGCGTCTCAGGAATTGAAAAAACCCATAATTTTAACCCCGAAACATTCGCCATAGGCATCGTACTCGCTGTCATTGTGGGCTGTGTCATCATCGGAGGCATTAAGCGAATAGGGGCCGTTGCTGGAAAACTCGTTCCATTCATGTGCGTCCTCTATCTCATTGCAGGCATTTCTGTACTCCTCCTCAATATTGGGCAAATTCCTGAATTGCTCATGCTCATCGTCAAATACGGACTCGGCTTTGGCGATGCCCCAGCAAGCGGTGCGTTCCTTGGAGGATCTCTCGGATACGCTGCTATGTGGGGCATAAAACGAGCACTCTTTTCATCTGAAGCGGGCCAAGGTTCTGCTCCAATTGCACATGCTGCTGCAAAATGTGATGAACCCGTGCGTGAAGGTGTTGTTGCTGGTCTAGAACCATTCATCGATACGCTTGTTGTTTGTACAGTCACCGCGCTCATCATCCTTGCGAGCGGTGCGTGGAATCGCGGCCCTGAAGCTGCTTTCGGAGAACAAGCTGCAGTCACACTTTCATTAGAAGATGATGAGTGGAGACTCGCCACTCCACCGCTCCCTGAGAAAAACGAAGAAGCGAAAACGACGAATGGTGTGTCTGACGGAGAGTCGGGTTGGTCGTTAAATGACTCTGTCTTTATGATGGTTCGTGCGAATGACGATGAAAACACGGGTGATAATTTATACCGAGTTTCAGGTTCTGTTGTAAGAGATGAACATGGGGAATTCACTGTGAACTGGAAGCCCTTTGATGCTCAAAAAGATGATGCTGGAAATGCTGTCCCAGTCTCTGTGGAGAGTCACGGCGTATGGGCGAATTATCCCGGTGCGAGCTTAACCGCCCATGCCTTTGATCGCACTGTTCCGGGGCTAGGCAAGTGGCTTGTCGTGTTTGCAGCATGGCTCTTTGCGATATCAACCATGATTTCTTGGAGTTATTACGGGGAACAAGGTGTCATCTATGTCTTTGGTAAGGAGGGAATAGTTTCTGTATTCGCAGTGACCTTGTACCGAATGGCGTATACCGTCCTTGTCGCAGTTTCTACAATTGGTTTTATCACAACCGATGCAGAGCTTGATATGTGGACGACACTTGGCTTGGGTGCCATGCTTGTTGCGAATATTCCAATCATGTGGATTTATGGACCACAAGCAATGCGTGCTTACCACACATATATTGGTAAACTTAAACGTGGTGAATTTAATTCTAAAGGAGAACGCGTATGAATGTATGCTCATCAATTATCTCTGGGATTATCGGTTTAATTTGCGGGCTGATTGCTATGTGGATTGTCAGTGCGTTGATTGAAGATCCAAATATCTATATCGCAGTTGGCATCGCTTCATTCTTTGGATCATTTTTTGGTTCAATGTTTGCTGGAAATGCGAAGTGTGAAGTGAAAGTTACTGAGTAAACGAGAGGATAATCTCAGCAGCTTCTTGGCTTGGATTATGTTCGTTATACACCGCTGCTTTCTCTTGAAGTTCACGCTTCATCGTTGCAAGTGCTTCTTCATCGTCAAGAAGATCAATCGCTAACTCTGCAATTTTTCCTGCGATATTTCCGCAAGGTACACACTCAGGAACAATTTGTTTGTCAGCGATCAAGTTTGGCAACAAACGGTATCGCGTATTGAGCAGAAGTTTTGAACCCATCATCGAAAAAGGGTTGACCCTGTACATCCCAATCATCGGAGTTCCACTCTTCATCACGTGCAGAGATACAGTACCTGAGACATTCAGTGCAAGATCAGCCCAATCCAAAACACTTGGCAATTCATCTGCGACAATTTGCAATCCACCCGCGATTGGTTTCACTCGTTCAACGTCTTCCCCTCTACAAGCAATGACTGCTTCTGTTCTCTGGTGTTCCGAACAGATTCGACTTAAAATATCCAACTGAAATGGGAGATTTTTTTGAATTTCGCGTTTTCTGGAGCCGGGAAGAAGGACGATATTTGGTTCACCTGTTGGCAAGCCCAATTCTATCTGGGGGTGTTCAACCATCGCAGGATGTCCAATAAATGTTGCTGGCATCCCTCGAGATTCAAACCATTCGGGCTCAAATGGTAATAAACAAAGGACATGATTACTCAATCGTTTCATTTTTTTAATTCGCCAAGGTGCCCAAGCCCAGAGTTGTGGCGCAGCAAGGTGCACAACTGGGCAGCCATGTTTTTTTGCAACTTTACACACAGACCAATTCGCTGCTGGTGAATCTACTGCAACGATGACATCTGGATGATGAATCCCAATCCATGCATCAACCTTTTTGACGAGTCGGGAAATACGCTGAATCTCAGAAATTGCCCCCACTCCCATCGTTGCCTCATCTGTGGTGTGTTCGAGTAGTTCTACACCCTGAGATTGCATCTGAGTTCCACCAAGTCCAAAAAGTTGAATTTCTGGATCGATTTCTTTTAGCCCTTGTGCAGCCATCTCACCAAGTGCATCACCACTGGGTTCAAATGCTGTCATCAGAATTGTCTTTGTATTCGCTTCCATAGAACTAATTCCGGGGGCGGGGGTACAATACCCGAATGCTGAAACGAACATGTACATGCGGCGACCCTCGGAAGGATAATTCCGGTGAGACTATGACGCTCAGTGGCTGGGTGAATACCTATCGCGACCAAGGCAAGGGGCTTGTTTTTATCGATTTACGCGATCGCTATGGTATGACGCAAGTCGTCTTCGACGCTGAAGACACCCCAGAAAGTGTGATGGAATCTGGAACATCTTTAAGGCGAGAAGACGTCATTAGCGTTACCGGTGAAGTTCGGATCCGTGATGGAAAACCAAATGAAAAACTTCCAACAGGTGAAATTGAACTCGTTGCAAAAGAAATCGAAGTAATAAACCGAACTGCAAAGTTGCCGATTCTTCCTGACGACCACGACGCTGACAACATTGGTGAAGAGCACCGGCTTAAATATCGCTACATCGATTTACGACGCCCTAACATGCAGAAGATTTTAAAATTGCGACATCAAATTACGCAGTACACTCGAAATTTTTTCGCTGAACGTGATTTTCTCGAAATAGAAACTCCTCTACTCATCACGCCCACTCCCGAGGGTGCGAGAGACTTTATTGTCCCTTCAAGGCATCAAGCAGGTGCTTGGTATGCACTTCCGCAAAGCCCTCAAATTTTCAAACAAATATTGATGGTTGCGGGCTGCGACAAGTATCTTCAAATTTGCAAATGCTTACGCGATGAAGATCCACGCGCAGACCGTCAAGCCGAATTCACGCAGATTGACCTTGAAATGAGTTTCGTCGACCAAGAGGATGTACTTGAAATTATGAGTGAATTTGCAACTTCTTTATACAAAGAAGTTGGGGGAGTTGACCTTGGCGAACTTCCTCGAATGTCTTGGAAAGACGCCATGGACAATTACGGTTCAGACCGCCCAGACATTCGTTTTGATTTACAACTCAAAGATGTTACAGAACTGGCGAACAAAACTGATTTCAGGGTTTTTAGTGAAGCGGTTGAATCTGGGGGAGCAGTCAAAGCAATGCGTGTTCCAAATGGAGCGGAACAACTTTCACGCAAAAAAACCGATGCATTCGCTGAAATTGCAAAAACATACGGTGCTGGCGGGCTCCCAGTTGTGAAGTACCAAGGTGGTGAGTTTGTTTCTGGGGTTGCAAAATTTGTAGAACCAGTGAAAGAAGAACTTGTCACTGAACTTGGACTAGAAGACGGTGACATCGTCATGTTCGGCGTAGGCACTTACCGAGTTGCTTGTACTGCGCTTGGCGAAGTGCGATTAGCAGTCGCAAAAGAACTCGGGCTCGTCCCAGAAGGAGAATTTCGAGGTCTTTGGATCATTGACTTTCCCATGTTTGATTGGAATGAAGACGCGCAACGTTGGGTAAGTGAGCATCATCCATTCACTGCTCCGCTTGAATCTCAACTAGACATTCTTGAAAGTGACCCCAGAAATTGTTTGTCATCTGGGTATGACCTTGTCATCAATGGCGCGGAAGTTGGTGGAGGATCAATCAGAATTCATTCTCCAGAAGTGCAAGCAAAAGTATTCGGTTTGCTTGGACTAAGCAAAGAAGAAACAGAAGAAAAATTTGGATTTTTACTCAATGCATTACGATTTGGTGCTCCACCACATGGTGGTGTTGCGTTTGGGCTTGATCGGCTTGTCATGATGATGATTGGCACAGACAATATTCGTGATGTCATTGCCTTCCCAAAAACACAAACAGGTGCAGACCTTATGTGTGAAGCACCCGGAATAGCAGATCCAGATCAACTACACGAACTTGGCATCATCATGCGCGAACCAGTTGATTCCACAGTGCAAGAGTAAGCAACGCAAAAAGCAACGCAGAGTTATCGGTGGTTTTGTTACGGTGCTTGTCAAGTAATTCCATTACTTGAGCATGTTCAACTGGCAACCCATCAAAACTTCCAACCGAGGTGAGCGTATCGCCTGCAAGTTGACCCAGAGAACTCTGAGGATTTTGTAGCCATGACGAGAGAGGAATATCAACTGGCTTCATACCCATACATTCATCAGAGATTTCAATCTCTACACCCAAATGGCTTGCAATAGCACCGAGTTCTATTCTTTTTGCTTCATTGAAGTAGTCTTGATGAAGTTTTTCTGCTTCAGTGAGTGGAAGAACTCTTTTTATAAAATGGGTTTCTCTCAATTTTTCTAATATACTCAGTTTGTTTGGGTCTGGATTCACCAAACCATCTACCACTCTTTTTCCATCATTTTTTGCAACACGATATTGCCAAAGTTTTGATAACAAATTGATGTCCCCAAATGGTTTTCCAAGTAGACCGACAAGAGTGATGACATCTTCAGCTAGAGTTGGTGAAATGTCACACTCAATTGTAGAAACACTTTCGACACTTTCATGATGCGTTGGTTGGAGTGGAATTGAACAAACAGGGGAAAGAAGAGCCCCACCCTCAATAACAAACCCCAACTGAAGATACTCAGGCACTCCATGCGATAGGTGCTTGTTGGGGATCGCTAATTCTTGGCTTATCTGCAACAATGGCAAAGGATTTGAACAGAACACGAAGCCATCTCCTGCTTCGCCCAAATCGAGCCAATAAAGCGATTTCTGCCCTGTACCTCTCCTAGACAATTCAAGTTCTAATGTTTCTTGCTTCCACCTCGCGACTGCACACTCGCCGCTCGTACTCCCATCAACAACCTGAATGTTTACCCTAGAGTCTGACCCCCGACCAGACCCCCGACCAGACCCCGTACCAGACCCTAAAAGGGTGAGGTAAAGGTTGCCTGATTGAATTGGAATGGCATCTTCAAATCGGTAGGGAATATTGCCCGAAAGAAGGAGTGATTGCTCAAGGAAATTCACCCATTTTTCAGGAACTTCGCGACCATCTCTCCTCATGACGCCTGCAATGCCACTCATATCGGATAGGGTACAACGCATGTCACATCGCAGTACGAATGTTTTAACGATT
>CAZRPZ010000056.1:0-7547 GCA_964602215.1 uncultured Isosphaeraceae bacterium
TCGGCTCTGAGCCAGAGAGCGCTATTTATCCACACAGAGTAAAAAAGCACGATTTTTTTATTTGATTTCGACTGTGGAAATACCTTCGGAGAGCATCTCGTATGCCTGTGTGACATCACCGGAATGCATTCGTATGCAGCCCATAGAGGACTGCATCCCAATGGTTTGAGGTTCTATCGTTCCGTGGATTCCAAGTCCAGTGAGATCCCGCGTTCTTTCCTCGATGCCTTGAAGCCCAATCCATCGTTCACCTATTGGATTTTCTGGATTGTCAGCAGAGAAAAATTCTCTAGTACGAGGATTTCTCCATGTTGGGTTAACAAGTTTAGAATGTTGGCGGACTTTGAATAAGCCAATTGGTGTTGAGTCGTATTCTCCTAGCCCAACACGGAATGAACGAACAAAGACCTGTTCACTCCCATCGCCAAGGTAAAAGTCAATTCGATACATGTCCTTGCTTACAATAGCGTGGAAAGGTCCGGTGATGAGTTTTAAATTTTGGCCAGGGCGAATACCACTGGCTTGCTTGATTTCATTAATTCGTTGAATAAACCGCCAATCAATATGTAAACCCATCTTGTTGACAATTCCACTTAGGGTATCACCGCCCTTTATGACATATTCAATTGCAAACGGATCATCGCTTGCAATTGCAGGTGAAAATACGAGGATGTCTGAAATATCCGTTAACACTCCACGCGCTTGGGTTGCTTCATTTGCACTAAGAGTGCCGCTTCGTAATGCAACTGACAGAGATTTTCTTGCATCTACGTAAAATCCTTGATCAAGCAGTTGCATTCCCTCTTCAAGATTTGCAGATGTCGTTGCAACAAGTGGAATAGGTTGAATTGTCGCTACAACATCTTCGACAATTGGTTCAGGCTCGATAACCTCTGCAACAACGAGTTCCTCCTTGGGTAACTCAACAGTTTCAGTTTCCATTACTCTAGGAGGTGTTGCGATGACCGGTGGTTCAACAATTAATTCTGCAGATGGTTCAACCGAATCAGTCAATTCACCATCTGGCCAAACAATCCACGTAAAACCACCAACAACAACAAGAGCAAAAATCCAAGTAATACTTCTTCGTCTTCGTCTCCTTCGATACATGCCACCGCCACGAAGGGAAGAGAAGCCGCCTTGACTGGGTAATGCCATGCACGGGATTGTAACGACATTTTGCCTCGAATTAATTAACCCGCAGTGAATTAATTGAGCAAAGTTCTCGATTGAGTCACAACTGCAGTCATGCGTTGGTCGTGTGGTTCCAGATAGACCTTATCCACCAATTGCTCATCGAATGCCACTCCTATGACAATCGCTGGTCTTGAAACATCGAGATACCGATCATAGAATCCACCGCCTCTACCAAGCCTGCCACCTGCTCCATCAAATCCAACTCCGGGAACGAGAATTACATCAATGAGCTCAGCAGGAATTGGATGTCGGTGAGAGGGTTCATGAAGTCCATGCCGTGTTGGTTCTAAGTCTGAATGATCAAGAGAGGTCAGCAGCCCTGCCTTCATCGTTTTCTCTTCCCATGAAACAATTGGAACTCCAACCGTCCTCGACTCATCAATCCACGTTGCAATGAGTGGCGATAGATTGACCTCATCATTAAGTGGGAGATATGCAAAAATTGTGTCAGCGAACAGAACAGATGCAATTGTCATTAGGCGATCACAGATTGCTTGACTCGCCAATTCTTTCGATTCAACTGGCATAGCACGAACAATTTCTGTAAAGTTGGCTCGCTGGATCTTTTTATCCATCGTAGTAGGTCGCAGTAATTGTAGGGAGGGCATTTGGATCGTGATTTGATGGAGCACAGACGGTTCGTTGATTTGCAACATCATCCCTCGCTTGAAGTATTGCATCGCAAGACGCGCGAGATTTCGGTGCATTGCAAAGATACAGAACAAGTTGACTTAATGCAAACTGACATTCGGGTATACCTACCTTTTCAACAATGAGCCAAGCAGCAGCTGCTTGTTCCATTGCACGAGGATCTGCGAGTCCAATATCCTCACTTGCAAAAATTGACATTCTTCTGGCGATGAACCGTGGATCCTCTCCTCCTTCAAGCATACTTGCAAGCCAATACAACGCTCCATTCGTGTCACTCACTCGCACGGATTTAATGAGGGCACTCGCATGGTCATAATGTCCGTCTCCATGTTTGTCATATCGAAACATTTTTTGCTGTATTGATTGCTGTGCAGATTCGAGATCGATGACTCCATTTGTACTATTCACTGCAATTTCTAATGCGTTGAGCGCTCTGCGTGCATCTCCGTCAGCATATTTCGCCCAATGTTGGATTGCTTCTTCCCTGATATTAATGTCTAAATCGCCAAAGCCCCTCTGATCAGACATTGCACGGCGAAGAACAGCTTCGATGTGTTGCTCTGTTAACGATTCAAGTCGAAAAAGTGTTGAACGGCTCATGAGCGAATTGTTCACGGTATATGCAGGGTTTTCAGTCGTTGCTCCAACAAGAATCAGTATGCCTTGTTCAACTGCTTCAAGCAGGACGTCTTGTTGACCACGATTGAATCGATGAATTTCATCTAAAAATAAAATGGTTCGTTCAGAGCCACTATCAATTTTATTTTTTGCTTCTTCTATGATTCTACGAATATCAGCGACCCCAATCAAAGCTGCATTGAATGATTCGAAGTGCCCATTAGTCTCGTGGGCAATGACATGAGCAAGGGTTGTTTTTCCAGTGCCAGGAGCTCCCCACAAGAGTATGGATGACATGGTGTCTCCAGTGATCATGCGTTGGAGCAACATTCCCTCGCCCAAAAGATGTTCTTGCCCAACGACGTCTTGCAACTTGATTGGTCGCATTCGGTCTGCGAGAGGTCGAACTCCGTTTCGCCGTTCCTGAGTTTGCTCAAAAAATAAATCGGGCATACGGTGATTGTAAACCCAATTCTGGCTCCGATAATCAATGCGCTTTGTGATTTCTTGTTCCAATATATGGAGTTGTGGTGTATTCTTCTAACTAGATGTGTGGAATAGTTGCATATATTGGCTCAAAACCAGCTCGGGATCTTCTTCTCGAGGGATTAAAGCGACTTGAATATCGCGGATATGACTCCGCTGGCATGGCAGTGCTATGTGGCGGGGTCCACGTCGCCCGCACAATGGGCCGAGTTGCTGGGCTTGAAGAGCTTGTCCATGAAGATGAAAACTTTAATGGGATGATTGGGATGGCGCATACAAGATGGGCAACCCATGGCGAACCATCAGAGCGAAATGCTCACCCGCAGAGTGACGACGCTAAAAGTGGGTATGGAATTCAAGTTGTCCATAATGGAATCATCGAAAACTATGCATCCCTCAAGCAATATCTAAAGGAAAAGGGACACGTATTCACAAGCGATACGGATACTGAAGTCCTCGCCCATTTGATTGGAGAACTGTACGACGGCGATTTAGAAACGGCAGTGCAAGCAGCGCTTAGAGAGGTCACAGGCGCGTATGCCATCGCAGTCCTCTGTGAAAACGAACCAGATGTTTTGGTTGTTGCTCGAAAGGGTTCACCACTCATTGTTGGTGTTGGTAAAGAGGAATATGTCATTGCGTCAGATTCAAGTGCGATTGTCGCGCACACCACTCAAGCGTTCTTGCTTGATGATGAAACAGTTGCACGATTAACCAAAGATTCGTTCAGAACAACGACTGTTGACAACGTTGAGATTACACCAGAAATTCAAGAACTTGAATTTACACTTGAACAAATTGAACTTGCCGATTTTGAGCATTATATGCTCAAAGAAATTCACGAACAGCCTGCGACGTTGCGAACTTGTATGCAGGGGCGGGTTGACGCAGTTGATGGTAAAATAATTCTCGGAGGAGTTGCTGATTTTGAAGAAGAGTTAGCAAAAGCAAAAAAAGTATTATTACTCGGGCAGGGAACAGCATTGCACGCTGCGATGATCGGCGAATATTTGTTTGAGGGTCTTGCAGGAATTCCAACTGAAGTGGAATTTGCAAGTGAGTTTCGTTATCGAAACCCCATCGTTGAAGAAGATACAATTGCAATCGCGGTAAGTCAAAGTGGCGAAACTGCAGACACCCACGCAGCAATTCGAGAAGCGAAACGTAGGGGAGCATTAACACTTGGGGCGGTGAATGTTGTTGGCTCCACAATTTCAAGAGACACCGATGCAGGCGTGTATCTTCGAGTTGGTCCTGAAATTGGTGTTGCCTCAACGAAGGCATTCATCGGGCAAGTTGCAGTATTGACAATGCTCGCGACTTATGTCGGAAGACGGCATCATCTTGCACGCGAGGACATGTTGGATTTGCTTAGTTCACTTGAACAGATGCCAGACTATATTGAAACGGTGCTCGCGCAGTCTGACCATATTCTTGACGTGACAAAAGGTGTTGTCAATAGAGACAACTGGCTCTTCCTTGGTCGTGGCACGAATTACCCAGTTGCTCTAGAAGGCGCTTTGAAATTAAAAGAAATTAGTTACATCCATGCTGAAGGTATGCCAGCTGCTGAAATGAAACATGGACCAATTGCATTGATTGATAAGGGCATGCCTGTTGTAATCGTTGCAACTAAGGGGAGTCAGTATGAAAAAGTCATCGGCAACATGGAAGAAGTTCGTTCGCGTGGTGGTCATGTCATTGCAGTCGCAACCGAGGGGGACGACGCAATTCAGAACCACTGTGATGACGTGTTCTATGTACCTGATGTACCTGAGCCATTACAGCCACTTTTGACCGTGATTCCATTGCAACTCTTGGCGTATCACGCTGCAGTGCTTCGTGGTAAAGATGTTGATAAGCCTCGTAACCTCGCAAAATCAGTCACAGTGGAATAGGTTCCAATGGTGGTACTTGGCTCAGAGCCACCCACAAATACAAATTGGCTCTGAGCCAATGCTCGCCTTTTTTCGTATTTTGAAAAAAGGCGTGATGCGAGAATATAAATAATGTGTGTTATCAGTGTCTTAGAGCCGCCCTCGAAATGGTTTGGCTCTGAGCCAATGTGTAACAGATTTGGCTCTGAGCCAGAGAGCGCTTTTTTTCGGAATTCGAAAAAAGGCAACACGGGTGAAGTTAGTTTATTGCGAACTTCATACGAATTGAGGCGGTTCTGTCAAGGAACACTGCACCGATGATTGAAGCAAGGGCAAAAGAAGCCGGTAACACCCCAGCCCCAAAAAGGAGGGCTGTCATGCAGAGTTGTGAGATTCCACAGTCGACAAGGGGGAGCGAGAGTCGCATAGCGTTCTCGCTATTCCGACCTCCAAGCAAACCCAACCCAATGATTCCACCAAGCCACCTCGCATCAGCGCAAAATAGAATGACGATTAAAATTGGCCAGAATGATAGTGACTGTAGTGGATGAATGAGTACGAGCACCGTTGCCATCACACTAGGAATCGCAGCATAATCAACGAAGAGAGTAAGCCAGCGCCAATTTCGGGGGCGGGTACACCATATTACAGGTAGAAACAACAAAGGGAGCAACCAAACAAGCGACATCAATCCTTGAATTTGCCAAGCCGAATAGAGCGCAACACCACCAGCAACAATCCACGCAACGCGTCCACATCGAAGCATCATAGATGCACCACCCTGTTCAGAATCATCAGCAGCTTGACGTTCCCATCTAGAAAGCGTCCAGGGGCCTGCACCCAGACACGCACCTAAAGCAAGGGCGCTGGGAATGCTTGCATCCCACATCCAAATTGCAACGAGTGCAGTTACCCCACTTGGGATAATTGCAGCCCAAACCCCAACCGAAAGAGACATCATCGGGGTCGCTGTCCCTCGAACACTATTTCGCAAATGACCGCTTAAGATAATAATCAAAATGAGCAGGATTGCGTAATCACGTAAAGTTCGTTGATCTTTCCATCGAGCATCCGCCCAAATTGCTTCTTCTTCAAGCAGTTCGTATTGCTGATCGGCAGCCAACTGACTGAGCATTGCATTGCCCATCCCAAGTTCTTGTGCAGCGAGGTAATCTGCTTGTTGTTGACGTTCTAACTTTTCATATTGAACATGAGCAGTCGCCCCACCCCGAAAGACTTCTTCCCAATACTGGTGGGAAACTGAACCGAATACGGCGGGACCGAGTAAAACTCCTGCAATGACACCCGCGAAAAGTGACCATGAACGAACCTTTGATATTTTCAACAGCACAGCAAATACAAGTGGGACGAGTAACAACAGCGTGTGTTGAATTGAACTGTTTATGACAAGCTCTCGCATATTCCTATACCCTACATTCTGTGAAACAAAGAGCCACATTATGGCAATGCGGCACAAAGGTAGTATCCCTTGAATCACCAATTCTTGTTGGAATTGTCAACGTTACACCTGATAGTTTTAGCGACGGTGGAGCGTTTCAAAATACACAGCAAGCGGTCAAGCATGCATGTTCACTAGTGAAGCAGGGTGCAGTCATCCTAGATATTGGTGGAGAGTCAACTAGACCCGGAGCAGAACGAGTTTGTGCAGAAGAACAAATCGCTCGTACTGAACCAGTTATTCTTGCAATTCGGAGGGAGTGTAACGTTTGTATTTCGATCGATACGACACTCGCTTCAGTAGCAAGGAGCGCAATTACTGCTGGAGCAGATATCATCAACGACGTATCAGCTGGGGATGAAGATAGAGAGATGTTTTCATTAGCAGCAGAAACCAATGTTGGAATTGTGTTGATGCACCGTCGCTTGCCACCAGAACTCGATCAATATAGCGATGCGTACACAAACCGATCTAATTCTGAAGATATCGTAAAAGAAGTTGCTCATTGGCTAGAAGATAGAGCAATACATGCGATTGAGTCGGGTATATCGAGTAGTGCAGTGGCAGTTGATCCAGGCTTTGGCTTTGGTAAAAGTGTTGAACAAAACTGGCAACTTGTTGAGGGGTCCCATCGTTTTGTCGAACTTGGATATCCTGTCTATGTTGGCTTGAGCCGAAAAAGTTTTATTGGTGCTACTTCTAGGATTACGTCGCCAGAACTCAGAGATGTGCCTTCAGTTGCAGCTGCACTTGAAATAGCTATGCAAGGTGTTCAAATATTTCGAGTCCACAGTGTCTTGAAGCATGTTCAAATGCTACAATCCCTTTCTTCAATGGAACACAAACTTTAGGAGAATGTCCAGTGGCACTAGAATTTACAGACGCAAATTTCCAAGCAGAAGTGCTTGATGTAGAACAACCAGTCCTCATTGACTTTTGGGCAGAATGGTGTGGCCCATGCAAATTACTCGGTCCTATCATAGATGAACTTGCAGTTGAGTTTGAAGGCAAGGCAAAGGTTGGCAAGATCGATATTGATACGAATAGAGACGCCGCGGTGACATATGGAATTCAGTCAATCCCAACAGTTCTCATCATGAAGAATGGTGAAATTGCAAATAAGTTTGTTGGTATTGCATCGAAAGATGATCTTACTGAGGCGATTAACGCAGCAATATAAAAAATAAAGGGGCCGTAGCTCAGTTGGGAGAGCGCTTGCATGGCATGCAAGAGGTCGTCGGTTCGAACCCGATCGGCTC
>CAZRPZ010000057.1:0-14512 GCA_964602215.1 uncultured Isosphaeraceae bacterium
TCTACCAACTGAGCTAGGGCGGCGAATTACGGGAGGAACATCATGACTGATGTGTTTGGATGATCTAAAGCCCCGTTGAGTCTCGCAGCAGCATCTGCTAAATAGCCTTCTGCATTCTCCGCAAGATCAACAACCATTTCAACTTGCCATTCCCCAGCAAAGTTCCCCCATCGTCGCACCGAACTTGCCGCTTCATCAAGGAGCATCACACGTTGATCTACATCACTATCTTCCAACGCAGCGTCAATCAACGCTCGTTGTGCAAGTGGGTCGTCTATCATCGAAAGCGTTTGAGCGATAATCGTTTGGGTATCAAAATCTGCAACCGAAAGTGCATCAATGAGTGTTCTAGTTGCGTCATCAACCTCTAAAACGGTGTCAGCCAATGCTATATCTCGAAGCACTTCAAGTGCTCGATTTGAGAATGCAAGTTGTTCTTCGTAACCAAGTTGCCCACCTGATGCCTTTGCAAGTAAATCCTCAATAACTCCTAATTTTGCAGAATCTGAAATATCAGCATCTGCAGTTTCAACCATATCACGTTCGCCGATGAGGTTCGCCATCACTTGGGCGTCACCACCCGAAGTTAACACGAACGTTGGGGTTACTGTCGTTTCTGGTAAAGCGGCAATTGCATTTGAGACCGCCATGCCTTTGTCAGCATTCCTTGTAAGCACAACTGCTAAATCAATACCGGGAACAACTCCTGATGCTTGAACAGCTTGATTAACTGAATCGCCCTGACCAACAACAATCCATCCGTTATTCTCAAGAAACGATGCAATTTCACGTCGAGCATCTGCATCATCGCCAATGACAATTGTAAACGAATCGCCCCCACTTCGTACAGCAGATGCAAGAAGAGGAACAACGCGGTAACTTTCGATAAAACTTTCTCGAGGGAGAGTCGATGCAAGTGTCAAAGCTGCTTCATATTGCACTCGCTTATCAGGGTAATACATCGCTCTCATCAATGGTTTATCACCAGAAAGAAGTGATTGGGCACCCGCTGTTTCAGAAAGTGCTGCAATTGCTTCAAGCGTTAACGTAGTGTCGCCTCGATCCATCGCATCTGCTAGGACAAGTTGTGCAACATTGGGGCCGAAAACAGTTGCATAGAATTCTGGGCTGTACGGGAGAGTGCCGTACACACGATCGTGTTGGCCCGCTAGTCCCCTTTCACGTCTTAGATTCGCTGCAACAAACACACTCATTGCGTTTTCATTTTCTTGATTTAATCCAAGCGCTTTTGAAGCAAAGTACATTGCCATCACATCACCAAATACTTCTTGAGGAACATCAAGAGGGACTAATTGTTGTTGCGAATCCCACTCCCAGAATAAATTATTGCCCCCTACAACAACTGGAATCACAGACTCTTGTCCATCAAAAAACTGATTGGCAACTACAGTGTTCAGAACTGAAAGATTTGCGTTTTCATCTACACCTAGTCGCGAGAGTGCTTGGGATGCAGCTTGACGAACAGCAGGAGATTCTTGGGTATCTTGCACTCTTGCAATGAGAACAGGTGCTGCATGTTGATATCCAATGTCACCGAGAACTTTTGTGACGAGAACTTTTGAATTCAGATCAAGATGTGGCAGTGCTACAGAAAGAGGGAGCACTGCGTCTCGTTGAATCGAAACAAGCATTTCTCTAACGGTACGCGCAGTTTGAGCATCGTTTGAACTTCGTAAAGTTTCCAGTAAAGCAGGAACTGCATATTCTCCGGCCTCTTTTAGTCGTTTTTCCGCAAGAATTTTTTGCCTTGTTGTGCCTTGGAGTAATTCGATGGATTCTTGTAGTCGTGATGCATTTCGAATTAAACTTGTTCTACCGTTCTCGAATCGTTCTTCTAATCTTGCAGCAAGTGGCTCAAGATCTGTGACGAACATCGCCCAACCAATTGCTCTGTCGAATCTTTCGTGACGCTCCTTCGTCTCGGTCACAACCTTGTAAAAATCTTCATCAGAGATTTCATCCCGAACTAACTGCATCGCAAACTCCTCTGCAAACTCAACGTTCGCAACGAGGGAATAATGGATGAAGTCTTCAAGTGCAGTAACGACATCATGTTCTTGTGCATACAACCGAGGTTGAAGGAACACACTAAGAATTGCGATGAATGAGAGAATAGAACGTTTTGAGAGGATAAGCATCAAGTTGCTCCGTACGGGTAGCCAAATCGCGACAAAAGTATCGCATAAGAAATGTACTCATATCTTACCTCTTTTTGAGTTCTTAGAAGTGGGAAATTCATCTATACTCTTCACATCAGGGCGTTTGCCAGTTGTTCTGGCTGATTGGTGCATTGCACCAAAGGGAAGGTGGTGAAAAACCACCGCGGACGCGCCGCCGTAACGAGATTGCCTAAGTTGGCAATTCTTATCAAGAACGCCACTACGCAAGTGGGAAGGCAGATAAGAATCTTCTCGGAGCCGGAAAACCTCCTCTGATGTTCAGTGTTGCCCGCGCGAATCGGGCTCCGGCGCTGTTGGCGTCTTTGCCACCACCACCCCCCATCGCGCGGCTTAGTTTATGGAGATCGCGCATGTCGCCACTAATTATTGTTTATTCACTCGTCGCAAACCCTTGGGCAGATGGTGTCCTTCAGTTCGATGAGGGGATTGGGGGTTCACCGGGCTACAACATTGCAGAAAGCGTCCTTGGGGAGCCAAGTCGATTTACAGGCGAAGACATTTGGCCCGGTGTAGTTAGCCCCTTCAACGCACCATGGCTTGCAGAAGAGATTGTATCAATCGGCTCAGGTGGTTCAATTGTGATTACCTTTGATGAGCATATTGAAAATCATCCGAACAATCCTTGGGGAGTTGATTTCATTATGTTTGGAAATACGGGCTTCATCGATAACGCCTATCCAACCGGAATAGTTGGTGGAGTATTCAGTGATGATGGTGGATTGATCGAAGTTTCACAAAATGGGAAAGACTGGTTTCCAATAACGACTACACTCGCAGATGGACTTATGCCAACTCGTGGCTATATTGATAGCCAACCATACGACGATGTTGAGGGAGTACAGCCCACAGATTTCACAATGCCCGTTGACCCTCGGCTTACTCTTGATGATGTGATGAATCTTGACAATGATGCACTTGCCATCTTTTACAAAACTTCTGGCGGAGGTACACCAGTTGATATTGAAGAAACTGACCTGAGTACCATTTCATTCGTTCGCATCTCGGTCTCTACCACATCAAAACTGTCTGTAGAACTAGATGGCGTAGCTGATGTCAACCCGCAAATCATTGGCGATGTGAATCTTGATGGCGTTGTTGATGTACAAGATTTACTTTTGCTCATTGCAAATTTTGGAGCACTTGAAGTCGGAAGCCCCCTTGCAGACTTCAATGGTGATTTGTTCGTTGATGTCAGCGACTTGCTCGCCCTCATAGGAAACTGGTCTTGAAAAAAGCATTTTCACTCGTTGAATTACTCGTGGTGATCGCAATCATTGGACTTCTTGTTTCAATATTGATTCCAGCAATTGGCGGGGCACACTCTTTGTCTCAAACTGCCGTTTGCAAAAATTATCAACGACAACTTGTGCTTGCAGCAACTGCATATCTCAATGACCACGCAACGAATCCGCCTAGTTTTACGAGCGATTTCATTGCGTGGGATGATGAAACAATCCTCTGGCAATATCTCGATATGAGTGCTCAATCCATGGTTTGCCCACAACATTTGCACCCAGAATATTCCACAACAGGATATAACTACAACACTTCATTTATTGGAGATGAGGGATACATCACTGGAATTGTTGTGAGGGGTGTTGAACCATCCAAGTGTGCACACCCTTCGCATTGTGCAATGTTTGGCGACTCAAGCAAAAATAAATTTATGCGATCTCCGCTTACAGATTCGATCTATGATCCGTACACCGATCCATATACTCGTTGTGCTGGCATGCAATCTTTTCGCCATGACGATAAGAGCGTTGTAGCATGGCTCGATGGGCATGTTTCGACTGTTACCACTCGACACAACTCTTGTGACGAGGATACGCGGTCAGGGTTTATCAGTGAAGACAACAGTGCGTATGATCCTCGCACATTTAACTATCCCACGGTTCATTAATTCACCATGGCATGGATAGTTTCAATATTGCTTGAAGTAGTTTCCCTTACTGACCTTGGCTTTCCAACCATTCAATGACTTCTAAACATTTTTGGAGTTGCAAACTGCCGGGAGGGAATCGGTTTAGGCAATCTTGGACAGTTCGAGGAATGCCTAAACCTTCTGATCCGCAATCACCTCCCCAATAACTAACCACTTCAAGTAGATCTCCTACATCCACAACACCATCACAATTGATATCGCCAACAGACGCAACAGCATCGCCGTACCGACTTTCGTCGTTATCTGAACCGACTGGAGTCAATGGGGTGTGCTCGAACCATTGTCCTGCAGTGCTGTCGAATTCAAATATTTTTGCTGCGCCAGTTTTTTCGTCTTGCTCTGGATTAATCCACAAAGGCGACCCAACGATGAGCCGGTTGCCATCCATAGACATTGCTTTCCCGAAGAATTCATCGCTCGATTCAGGTTCTGGTTCAAGCGTTTGGTTTTGCGCTTGCACAATATCTGGTGGGGTTGCAGTTGAGAAAGTCGAAATACACAAGAAACATGAAAGTCCCAATACTACGTTTTTCGACCCAATCTGAATAAGATTCATCTGAATTTCCTCCAAGAATACTGCGACTAAATATTTGTAGTTACTGCCGCCTTCGACGTGCAAACATGCAAGTTGCAAAGATAAAAAGTGTAGGCGTTGCTGGCACTACGGCAGATTGAAAATCTGTGATGACATAATAAATCGGGCCCTGCCCTGCAGGATGCGAGTTAATGACACCCCAGAAATCAGTCGATGCGAATTGCGTCCAATCGAGATCGGTAGGAAGTGCATCGGATGGAAGCATATCTTCTCCAGCCATTCCGCCCCAGCCAGAAAGCTGATCTGTAAAATCAAAGTGAACCGAGTAATAATCAGACAAAGGTCCATATTGGTAGTCAATGTCGATATACCCTTCTGTCGTTGAAAGCATGTTGCTACCTATCGAAACACTGAGTTCGATGAAAGAATATCTTCCATGGTTTGATCCTGAGACTGTGTCTTGTGCATCCGAATCAAAGATATATTGGAGTTGGAATGCATCGCCGACTTGGGTATCGCTCCATGGATCCCAAGGCAAACCTGTGACATCTGTCACTTCACCTGTAAGCGTAAATTGAATGTATTCAGCGTGCGCGGTATAAGCACACATCCCTAGGCACAGAGTAACTGCTCCAATAACAAGTTGAATTCTCTTTTGTAGTATATGCATCCAGAACCTCCAGTTCGCTGAAACCTACAATAGTAAATGACCTCCAGAGAACAATGCAAGAATGAATGACAAGAATGCTTCAAAAACCACCCTTAGTACGCATTCTGTCACCACGGATATGCGAGATAGAAAACCTCAGTTCCCGAAACGAGTTTCTCTTTTGAAGGTGGAAGTTGAGCAAGACCATTCGTCATTACCATGTGCGCTAAGTCGCCCGAGCCATGCCATTGTGGAATGTCTAATTTGCGATCTAGCAAAGAACATGGACGAAAACTCATCCGTGTTGGATTCGGTTTCACAGAAGAAGTAAGAGGTGCGGATTGCCACGGTAGTTCTGTTGAACACCCAGATAATCCTTTCACAATTGGCCAACCGAAAATGCAACAACATGTCAGCGCTGAAACTGGGTTGCCCGGCAACCCTAGCACAATCGCATTGGCATGTTCCCCAACGATAATTGGTTTTCCGGGTTGAATGTTTGCACCCTTCACAAGAAGTTCAACACCTGCATTTGCAAATGCCTCTGGAAAAAAATCTCTCTTCCCAGCACTAATTCCACCAACTGTAACAAGTAAATCACACCTTCCATCAAGTGATCTTTCTACTTCACGAACGGTTGTTTCAGCATCATCTTGGACGTGGTTCGATTCAACAACATCACAACCCATCGATGTAAGTGCCGCAGCAATCATTGCACTGTTTCCATTTCGAATTTGGTGAGGTAGTGGAGTTGAATTGACATCAATCACCTCGTCGCCACTCGTCAATAAAACGACCTTCGGCTTTGCAATCACTTCAATCTCAGATACACCAACACTTGCTGCAACTCCAAGATGTTGAGGCGAGAGGGTCGTGTGTGATGCAACAAGCACCTCTCCTTTTTTGGCATCAACCCCTTTTGGATGAATCGAGTTTCCACTTTCCACTTCGTCACAATGGAAGGTGACTGCTTCGGTTCCACAATCTGTAAGTTCATGCTGGACGACCGCGTTAAAACAATCTGGTACTGGAGCGCCAGTCGCAATTGAAACACACTCATTTGGCTCGGCACTCATTTCAAAAGAAGTGCCTGCTGCAACATGACCAAGCACCTTCATCGTCCTTCCTGCTGCAACTTCGTTTGCAACAACTGCGTACCCGTCCATTTGTGATCTGTGAAATGGTGGTAAATCTCGATCAGCAATTATTTTTGTTGCAAGAACACGACGCAAGGCATCGTGCAGTGAAACTAATTCACTTCTATTCAATGGGTGTACTGCAAGTAGTGCAGAATGCAACGCATCAGAATACTTAGGCAAGGTGCCCATCAACCGCCACTCACAGGAGGCAACAGTGCAAGGGTGCAATCTTGTTCTAAAGGAATGTCTTTTGAACACAATCGAGAATTTAATGCGATGGCACAACAATTTTTCAGTGTTGCAATTCCATCATGCTTAGAAGTGATTGTATTCAACAAGTCGCCAGTTGTTGAACCGCTTGGCATCGTAACTGCATCTTCACGACATCCAGTAA
This sequence comes from uncultured Isosphaeraceae bacterium, assembly GCA_964602215.1. Classification (GTDB taxonomy): domain Bacteria; phylum Planctomycetota; class Phycisphaerae; order Phycisphaerales; family SM1A02. Next base: position 6,864 of record CAZRPZ010000057.1, read on the forward strand.
CCTCAGCAATTGAGCCAAAGAAAAGTACTTTGCAATGGAACTCACCTTCTGCCAAATTTCTGCTCCAATTCTTCAATTGACAATCGCAAAGTAGTCGGTCGTCCGTGGGGGCAACTTCCTGCTCTTTCAATTTCTTTGCGTTTGCTCATTAAATCTCTGAGTTCTCTTGCTGAAAGTTGATCTCCTGCTTTAATCGCCGCCTTGCATGACATCATGTCAACTATTTTTGCGAGGGCTTCCTCTTCACTGCTTGGAAAATCGTTTGCACCAAGCGTATCAAGAAGTTCACGGATGAACACCGCCCCATCTACATTTCTTGAAACTAAGAGTGTTGGCAAGGCGTAGACTAAAATTGATGCAGGACCAGAAGAAGTCGCTTCGATTCCTAATTTTTCTAACAACTCTGCATGTGTTTCTAGGACTTCAAGTTGGTTCGCATCTGCTTCGATTGAATCTGGAACCAACAGTCGCTGGGATTCAAGTGAACCTGCAGATAATCGTTTCATAAACTCTTCAAACATCATGCGTTCATGGAGTGCATGTTGGTCAATAATCAATAACCCTTGTTCATCTTGGGTGACAAGAAAACACTTATGGACCTGCAAAACCGCATCGCTTCCTAGTATTGTGGGCAATGGTGTTGAAACTGGAAGGTCTATTCCTGCGACTGCTCTTTTGGCGCCTTCTATACAAAAAGAAGGTGTGTTTGATTCACCGAATGCGGCTCGTTGCTGACCTCCGTTCCATGAAGGTGTGTTCCCAGAGGGTTGATATGCAGGAACAATATCTTTTGCTGCCAGAGCAGCTGAAACTGTTTTGTTGACCAGTCGCCAAATTGCATCGCGATGAAGAAAACGAACTTCACTTTTTTGTGGGTGAACATTCACATCTACAAGTGCTGGTTCAATTTCAAGGAAAAGTGCTGCCGTTGGCCATCGTCTTGGCTCTATCAATCCTCTGAATGCTTCTTTGAGTGCATGTGTTATTGAGCTATCGGTGACTGCCCTTCCATTCACTTGAAGACGGATATACCGAGAACTTGGTCTTGCAACACTTGGAGTCCCAACAATACCCCAAAGAGTAACCCCATCAGATGTGCCATCAATTTCGAGCATTTCGCTCTCTAACTCGCCCCCAAAAATTGCAAGAATTCGCTCTTTTGAAGTTGTGTTCGGGTATTCAAGTAACACATTCTCACCGCTCTTTAATGTAAAAGTGATGTCGTGATGAGCAGCTGCTAGTCGTTGAACAACCTCCCTTACTCTAGTTGTTTCCGCTCCATCGGATTTCAAAAACTTGCGACGTGCTGGGGTATTAAAAAATAATCTGCGTACCTCTACTGTTGTCCCAACGCTAGATGCAACTGGTTTTGGAGATGACATCTCTCCTCCGTCAACTTCGATGCTCGTACCTGCTTCATCACAATCACGACGACTTGTAAGTACTAGATGGCTAATTGAACCAATAGACGCCAATGCTTCGCCTCGAAAACCCAATGATGCAATCGCTGCAAGATCAGCTTCTTCAGCAATTTTACTTGTGGCGTGTGGAGTTACTGCAAGTTCAATTTCATCTGGGGCGATTCCAAAACCATTATCACTCACCCGAATACAATCTCGACCACCATGTTCAAGTTGAACTGCAATTTGGGTACTTCCCGCGTCAATTGAATTTTCGATAAGTTCCTTCACAATACTTGCTGGTCTATCAACAACTTCACCCGCAGCAATCTGGTTAATTAACACGGTGGATAGAGGGCGTATCGTCATGTCGTTTCTCTTGTTGATGACCATGCCCTTTTCATGACAATTGGCATACGACGACCTCTTCCAAATGTGCGAGCAGATGTTTTAAAAATAACTGCTGCTTGATCCCGTTTAAATTGAGCAATGTCAACCATTCGAACGATTCGTTCTATGAATTCTTTTGGCAGATGAAGTTGGTCTTCTATTTCTTCAATTCCAAGATCGCAATCAACATGCAATCGAAGCACTGCATCGAGTTCATTATATTCTGGCAATGAATCTTGATCGAGTTGGTTTGGACGCAACTCAGCGGATGGGGCTTTTGTAATTGATGCCTCTGGAATTGGTGGCGAATCGAATCCACACTTTACATAATTGGCATTTACCCAGTTTGCTAACGCCCATGCGTCTGACTTAAAGATGTCGCCTATTACGGAAATCGCTCCGTCCATATCACCATACAGAGTGGTATACCCGACAGCCAGTTCTGATTTGTTCCCAGCTGCTAGCACCAATGCTCCTTGTTCATTTGCCATTGCCATCAAGAGTACACCTCGGATTCTTGCTTGGGCATTCTCGCTTGCAACCCCAGAAGTTTGAAGACAACTTGCTTCAAAAGTTTGTTCGAATGCGGCATGCATCTGTTCTATCGGTAGCGTTACCGTTTGAATACAAAGTGAACGAGCAAGTGTTTCTGCATCGTCGATTGACCCAAGTGATGAAAATCTTGAGGGCATCATCACGCCAGTCACAGCATCTTTACCTAATGCTGCCGTTGCAATTGTCGCAACGAGTGCGGAATCAATCCCACCTGATATTCCAAGAAGTGCGTTGTCGTGACCTGTTTTTGTGAAGTAATCTCTTGTCCCTAACACAAGCGCTTTCCATCGTTCTTCTTCAGCACACGTAGAGACCACACTGATTGGCTCACTGGTGATATCGACCCCGAGAGTTCCTGAAACAAATACTGGGAGTTCACCAAGCATCCCTGATGGCGAAACGACAAACGATCCTCCATCAAACACAAGATCGTCATTTCCACCAACTTGATTGCAGACCGCAACTGTTACTCCATACTCAGCAGAAATATCCATTGCATACTGCAGATGCGATTCTCGTTTTCCTGTTACAAATGGTGAAGCGGATGGAGAAAGAAGAATATCGCAACCAGATTCAATCAATGGCTCAAGTGGATTTTCATCGTACATTGCAGAGACATTTGCATCAAAGCCCCTCCAAAAATCTTCGCAAATTGCAATCCCAATGGTGTGCTCTCCTAATGTAAATGAACATGGCAAGTTGCCACTTTCAAAGTATCTCTTCTCATCAAACACGTCGTAACTTGGCAAGAGTTGCTTATCACACGTTGCAATAATGTCACCGTGTTGAATCACGCTTGCACTATTGCGAACCCGTCCGGTCACAACATCTACTCTGGGATGAGCAAGTACTATTGTGTTTGGTGAATTGCGACACTCAAGACAGATTGCAGATACTGCTTCTTCACATGCTTGCAAGAATTCTTTGTTGACTAATAAATCTCTTGGTGGGTACCCGCAAATTGCCATCTCAGGAGTGACAAGAAGTTCGGCATCGACCTCGTTAATTGTTTCAATCAGTTTCTTGGTATTACCAGAAATATCTCCAACGACGGGGTTAAATTGCAACAATCCAATTCGCATAGATACATATAGTACCAACGCAACGCGAGCCCGCCAAAAGACGGGCTCGCGGGTCTCATACTGGTTTTAGAGAAACCAGAAAGGAAAGGAGTCTTGGGTTAATACACAACTGCGACTGCGTTTTCTATTGAATCAATCACTTGACGAACTGTAAAGGGCTTTCGGAGTACTCCATCAAACCCACTACAGGTAAGCCGAGTCATTTGACCATCTGTTAGACGGCCGCTCATCGCAATTATTTTCGTTGCTTGCATTTCATCACTATTTCGGAGCCCATCGGTGAATGAGGTGTAATCATCACCACAAAACTCTAGATCAAACAGCATGACATGTGGACGGAAACGTTCGCATTCAACCCCTGCAGTAAATGGATTGCTACACGATTGAACAACATATTCTGTTTGCTCTGAAAACACTCGTTTAAGAGTGTCGCAAACTTCCGTATCACCATCTACGATTAATACTCTTGTATTGCCAGACATTAAGCCATCAAATGGTATGCCATGCTCTTGCATGAAATTCAGAAGAGCTTGTACAGGGATTCGACGATCTTTCGATCCGGGAATTCTGTAGCCCTCAATTTGACCTGAGTCAAACCATTTGCTGACTGTGCGAGCTGCGACGTTACATATTTTTGCAACTTCGCCGGTAGTAAGTACATCTTTTTCGAACGGATTCATCATTGCCACGTTCACCTTCAGTTAGAGTTCATTAAGAGCCGCGTTCCACGCGGTTGACACTAACAGTGGCTTCGACAATGCAGAGGGCTCCATTTACTCCAAGGGCGAGGTTTGTGTCGAAAAGACGCACGGTTACAAGTATTTTGCAATACTCGCGACCGATAACGTCATGATGTGTAAATATAGGTAAAGGGGTTAGGCGTTTGGACCCGCTGCTCTCACTTGCTCGTCCATTGCGTATTTTTGATCATTCGTCCTAAATTTGTCAGCAAGTTCTGTAGCCATAGCAACATATGCATCTTGGTCGGACCAAGTTTTGCATGGATCAAGGACCTCTGTAGGCACTCCAGCAACCTCCGTAGGAATATGCAGCCCAAAAATATCATGAGCAACGAATTCTGATTTTGCCAGTGAACCATCAAGAATCGCTGTGACAAACGTCCTTGTCCACTCTAGTTTAAATCGCTCGCCAGTACCGTAAGGACCCCCTGTCCAACCAGTATTCAAGAGCCAAACGTCTGCGTTCTGTTCTTCAACTCTTCGTGCCAACCAAATCGCATAATCCATTGGCGGGCGAGGAAGAAATGGTCCACCAAAACATGGACTAAAGTTTGGAAGAGGTTCCGTAATGCCCGCTTCGGTTCCAGCGAGTTTGGACGTATATCCATTAATAAAGTAATACATCGCTTGTTCTGGAGAAAGTTTACTTACCGGAGGAAGAACTCCGAACGCATCAGCAGTCAAGAAAATAACATTTTTTGGGTGCCCGCAAACACTTGGAATCTTGGCATCTGGAATGTAGTCAACAGGGTATGCGACTCGAGTATTTTCAGTTTTTGAACCATCATCATAATCAGGGATGCGAGTTGCATCGTCTAAAACGACATTTTCTAGAACAGCTCCGAATTTGATTGCATCCCAAATTTGAGGTTCTCCCTCTTTGGAAAGTTTAATACATTTTGCATAACAACCCCCTTCAAAATTAAAAATGCCATCATCACTCCAACCATGTTCATCATCGCCAATGAGTGGACGATTTGGATCTGCAGAGAGGGTTGTTTTGCCAGTCCCACTCAACCCAAAGAATAGTGCAACGTTCGTTTCGTCATCTTTGTCTACATTTGCAGAACAGTGCATAGGGAAGACATTGACTTCAGTCATATCGAAATTCATCGCATAGAAAATTGACTTCTTTATTTCACCAGCATATCGAGTGCCACAGATGACTACTTTCTTTTGTTCCAATGATTGGATTACACATACTCCACTATCCAATCCATAAGACTCATGATCATCAATACGTAAATTGCACGCATCGATAATGGTCCAATCTGGTTCAAAATTTGCTACATCTGCTCCACCAATGAACATCGTAGATGCGAATAGACATTGCCATGCTTCCTCAGTTACAACTGAGACGTTCAAACGATACCTCTCATCAGCACCTGCATATCCATCAAACCGGAAAAGTTCATCCTTTTGATTGAGATATTCAGTTGCGATTGCTTCAATTTTTGCAAAATTTTCAGGGGTAATTGGTCTGTTTGTGTTTCCCCATGCAATTGCGTCATGAATGCCTTCTGTATCTTCAACGAACTTATCGTTCGGTGAACGACCCGTGCGATCACCAGTATCACAGCAGAGTGCTCCGTTGGAAGCCAACACGCCCTCCCCCCTTTTCAGTGAGGTCTCTACAAGGGCTGCGGTTGGCAGGTTAGCGTGGATTGTGACACCTGGAAAATCGAGCGTTTGAATTGCAGTTTTCATCGTATTTCTCTTGCTAAAATGTTGGTGTAGGGGGATGCGTTGAAACCACATATTCTACTCGACCACAGCAATTTTTGGAATGAAAGATGCCTGAGAAATTGTATCAAACACATGTTTGTCATTGACCCTACAACTGAGTGCGGATATTCTGCGTCTTCTTCATTGGCGATCGTAGCTCAGTTGGTAGAGCACCGGGTTGTGATCCTGGATGTCGCGGGTTCAAGTCCCGTCGGTCGCCCTTTTTACAGTGCACTCCCACACTCACTGCACTCTTCGGAACTCACCAACTTTCGTGGATATCCACAGTTAAAGCAATGGTCTTTTGTCCAAGGGCGTTTTCGCCAGATAAGTAGGATGACCATAAAGGGTCCAAAGAGCCACAGGGCTGCAAGGAATGAAAATACCAGTGACATAAACGAGCCCGTTGCGCAGTAACAATCGGATCGACGAGCAACCATGATTTCGATTGGAATCGTCAGTAATAATTCTACAAGCGAACCTGCAAAGAGCCAACTTGTTATTTTGACGAGCGAACTTGGGTCTCTTTTTTTCCGGAGGACAAATACGACTAAACAGATGGACCACACAATCCAAGTTGCAATTAAAAATGTCCAAAAAATCTCTTCCTCTGGTATCTCATCTTTTTTAGGCAAATTCAGTACCAATGACGTAATAGTTGAGTAGACCAAACTGATTAAGCCAATAGTCAGTACAGATGCAACTACACTCACGATGCAAGTACTCAGTAAAAGTGACTTGCCTTTCACAGTGAGTCGGGGCGGTTTAACAAGTGGCAATATAAAAATGAGTTGGGTTCCCACAATTATTGACGCCGTGATGAACCACGCTTTCCATTCAATTCGAACAGTCGAACCATCAAGCACATTGATGAGGACATTTACACCCACAAGAATCGCAACAGTACACACAAATACACCCAGAATAATGAACAACCTTTGAAGAACCTTCATATGTGGATAGTAGCAGAAGTTACAATTCCAGTATGAGATTCCACGCAATTCAGAACGATGTCATCACAAATGACACGAATGCGACCCAAGTGCAAATTGAAAATCTCATTCAAAATGCCCATATTGGTTCGGGGGATTTTGTAGTGCTTCCAGAAATGACGACCACTGGCTTCTCAATGAATATCGAAATCGTAAGTCAAGGTGATGCTGTCAGTTGGGGCTGCTTCATTGCAAAACAATTTGGGATCTGGCTGCAAATTGGATGGGCAAATCGAGATGGTTCGCGAGCGAAAAACTGTGTTTCTGTGTGTTCACCATGTGGCGAATCGATTGCTACGTATGAAAAAAATTTTACGTGTAACCCATTAGGTGAACACCAAATCATTGACCAAGGTCATGAACTTGTCATTGTCGAAATCAAAGGTCGAAATATTTGCCCTTTAATCTGTTATGACTTACGATTCCCAGAATTGTGGAGACTTGCTACCCTTTCTGGAGCAGAAATTTTTACAAATTCTGCAAATTGGCCTCTGAAGAGGATCCATAGTTGGACATCGCTTCTTATCGCTCGAGCAATTGAAAATCAAGCACAAGTTATTGGAGCAAATCGAGTGGGTGAAGATGAAGTCTCAAAATGGGGTGGCTCTTCGATTGCCATTTCAGAAGAAGGGATAACTCTTGCGGAGGCCGATACTTGTTCTGAAATCTGCGTCAGTGCAACTTTTGAGAAGGAAAATTCTCAATCATGGCGGAACGAATTCCAAGCCCTGCAGGACACCAACCGAAGTCTCCTTGGGAATATTG
>CAZRPZ010000058.1:0-9007 GCA_964602215.1 uncultured Isosphaeraceae bacterium
CCTTTGATAATTTTATTGGGGAGATATTGTGTCCAAACGAGGTTCGAGTAACCTCGCCCTCCCAGACTCTCAAAGGGCGTAATCTTTCAATTCGATTCAATGACCTTGAAGAACGAATTGAATATTTGCACTTAGCAGAACTCGATTATATAGAATTACTCCCTTCGAACGAACAGCAACTGACCTCTATCCACCCAGTTGGCTCTCTGCCGAACCAGAATTTTGAAGAAAAACAGAATCAAACACACAACATCAAAGCTGCAGCGGCTGGTAAACCCGTTGAATATTTCATTGTCACATTGACTGACAATGTCACGATATTACAAAGCAATCAACTCAATGGAAGAATGGCAAAAGGCAGTCGTCTGACAATTGCTTTTTCAGATGAGAGCAAAACTTCAGAAACAATAAGTTCAAATAACAGGGATTCAATATATAGCGTTCCAAGTCTTCATTCAATGCCAACCGCTTTAGTTGCCGCTTCTATTGCAACAGTGCAACAAGACACAACCCGTGATCCAGTAAGAATTACATGTGATGGCGGCTTGACAATGATTCCACTCGATGATCCAACTTTAATACCTTCCTCTGAATCTGATACTCGGGTTGAACTGTTTGCATATGAAGATGCTCCTGCAATTCTTGTTGACACAAGTCAAGATATGACTGCTACTGGCTCACTTCTTCGCTATGAATTGCAAGCAGATCGTACAGATCTTTTTGGCAGTCCAGCAACTTTATTAATGGATTCGATGCTCACGTCTTCCCAGCATCTTTGGATTGCAAAAAATGATGGAGTCGGCGGAGCACAGGGATCGGGAACGATGGAGTCAACCCAAGAGTCGCCTCAAACTTCACTGCAATGGTCTGAGGGAGTAGATTTCTTTTTTGAATCTTCAGATGCTGAAACACAGGGTGCTTTGCAGGAAGTGATTTGCCATGGAGCTGTCGTTCTTAAAGATAATGAAAGTTTGATTCATTGCTCAACACTTTCCATATCATTTGAGATTGATGAGGATGGCTCTTCTTCACCTTCAATTGCTCTGGCAACTGGAAATGTAAAGGCAATAAGCAACCAACAGACATTGTGGGCAAATGATGCAGAGGTCACATTCAAGAATGAACGCATAACAGAAACGCTCAACACATCGACAACAAATGCAAACACTGAAAACACGGAAAACACGGAAACTGATTCAATATTCGGCGGTTCTCGAGCAGATACAATGCATGCAAAAGGCGATGTGCAAATTTTACTTGAAGACGGCGGGCGTGCCTTCTGCGATTCACTTCAAGGCAATATCACGCAAGACAGTGTTGCATTGCAAGGCAACGTGGTCATCGCATACGAGAGGATGCTCATGAACCGCGGAGATCAAGCGACATTGACTTTAGACCGAGCTTCTGGAAAGGGAAAATGGCTTGGTCCTGGACAAGCTCTATTTCTACAAGTTCCGCTTGATGTTTCTCAAGATGACCGAATTGATAGACCAGAAATCACCGCTGACGAAGAGGGCAACACTCCGATATCGGTTTCTATGAGAGCGAATTGGAGCAGAGAAATGACTATGGATCAAAATTTTAATAATGGCGCTGGCTCCATCAATTTAGAAGGCAACGTACAAGTGTCATCGCAGCAAACTTCTCATGAACGAAGTAAAATGACAGGAGACGATCTTCGACTTGAGTTTCAAAATAACGATACCGATGCCGAAAATAAATCGAATAATAGCCGAGATCTTAAGAAAGTTATTGCTCGAAACAATGCTCAAATTGAACATCGAACTTGGGAGATTGACCACCCTGAACTCCTTCCTGTCGTATATTACATTGGCGGCAACCATCTTGAGTTTGACATCATCACCCAAGAAGCACTTGCAGTAGGCGATGGAGAACTTGTATTACGGAATCCACGCGATGCGTCCAATGAAGTTCATCAATCTTCTCTCGCTGGTAGAGGGACTACTCGCTTTACGTGGGAAAACAAATTAAAAACAACGCAGATAAAAGACAATATGTACCGTGTAGATATGACAGGACAAGTTGAAATGGTTCACAAGGGACTTGATGGCTCAATTGGGATGTTAACTTCCGATCACATTGACGCTATTGCAATTGATCCTGAACAAACGAATGCTAAAGAAGAGAGTGGCTCAAAGCTTACGATGCGTGGAATGGATTTACAACAGTTAAATGCAACTGGAAGAGTTTACGTTGCCACTGAAACAAGGCGAATTGACTGTGACCACTTTGATTACAATCTGAAAACTGGGCTAGCGAAATTGACCGCAAACAAAAACAAGAGTGTTGCAGTTGTCACAGAAGGTACACCTTATCCAGTGCGCGCTTCAAGCATCATCTGGAATATGGATCCAGCAATTGACACGATATCAATTCGCGACTTACAAAGCATTGGTTCAAACTGATTGGGATACAATAACAATTTATGACAAAACCACTTTCTCATCCCGCAATTTCTCGTGTCAAAGAGTGTCTTTCAGACATGCAACTTCGTTCGACTGAATTTCGTGGAGACACAACACTCATTGCAGATCCAAGCGATGTTCATCGCCTCTTGCGTTTTTTGCGTGATGACCCCGATTGTAATTTCGATCTTCTTTGCGATGTCACTGCTATTGATTATCTTGAATATCCCGCATCGTCAATTGGCCGATTCGCAGTCATTTGGATTTTGGCAAGCACAGAAACCAATGCCCGAATTCAAGTCAAAACATTCTTAAACCCTAGCATTGAAACTTCAGGCATAGCAGATGACTCTGCTCTACACGTCAACACATCTACAGACATTTGGCCCGGAGCAGAGTGGAGGGAACGAGAAGTGTTTGATATGTTTGGAATTCGATTTGACAATCACCCTGATTTACGCCGAATTTTGATGTGGAAAGATTTTCCTGCCCACCCACTTCGAAAAGACTATCCACTTCAAGGAAGAGGCGAGAGGTCCAATCTTGCAGTAGTCGAACGCGACGACTCCTAATTATCCTCGGTATACACATTTAGAAGTACACGTTTCTTCAATTGCCACTTCGACTAATAAGGGAATTTTGTGAATTAAACGGTTCCAAATCCATTGTGCAAGAAGTTCGCTTGTTGGATTCTCAAGACCTTCGATTTCGTTCAAACAGTAATGATCAAGTTGTTGATCCAAAGGAGCAAACGCTTCTTTTATATTGCCGAAATCAATTACCCACCCTTTTTCTTTATCAACTTCACCTTCCACAACAATAGTCACTTGATAAGAATGGCCGTGCAATCGCTTACATTTATGCCCATCAGGTACTTTTGGCAGCCAATGAGCAGCCTCAAATCGAAATGATTTTTCTAGTTTCATTGTGTTTCTTCTACACCTTTCTTGCGTACGAAGGCCAAATATATTTGTGCATTTGAAAATGAAGTCTTGCTTGGACTCCTGAATCGATCATCCATTGCGAAAGTACTTGCGGATCTAGGCCTTCGCATCCTAGAATATATTCATTTGCATATTGCTCCATGACTGGCGAGAAATGAATTGCATTCACATGTTTCAGTAAATCGTACTTACTCATTACATCGACTGCCCAGTCATAATCTTGTTTATCAGTAATGACAAATTTTATTTCGTCTTTCTGTGTAAGATCGTCATAGTTTGATGCCAAAAATGAATTGCCCGCCCCACTATTTGGTGTTTTTATATCGACAATACGATGGAGTCGCGAATCACAAACAGAAATATCTCTCTCGCCGCAGGTTTCCAACAAGACTGTAAATCCCATATCAAGGAGAGTACACATTAACGGATGTACATTTGGTTGAATAAGAGGTTCTCCTCCAGTAATTTCAACTAGTTTGATTTTGGAAGAAGTAATTTCTTTAAGGATGTCTGAGATTGTCATTTTGTTGCCTTCTTGAAAGGCGTATGACGAATCACAATAATGGCAGCGAAGAGGACATCCTCTTAATCTGATAAATGTGCATGGATACCCACTCCAAGTCGATTCACCTTGAATCGACGAGAATATTTCATTTATTTGGAGTGTCTCTTGCGACATGTATTCATACATTCTATGGTAGCGAGTGTGTTAGGGGGATGGTAGAATTCCGAATCCAAGCGCGAGTGGCGGAATTGGCAGACGCGTCAGCTTGAGGTGCTGGTGGGAGTAAAATCCCGTGGAGGTTCGAGTCCTCTTTCGCGCATTACAACTTCATTAGTTGTCCTCAGAATAAGATTGAAGTTCAGGATATTCTTTTTATCTTGGGCAAGGACCCCAAGCTGCAACGACTGCAAGCAAATCAGTCACATCGATGTATGAATCTTGGTTCGTATCACCGACACATTCAAAGCAATATCCCCATGAGCCAATAATCTCAAGTAAATCGTTTACATCAACAATTGAATCGTTATTGACATCCGCATAGCAAGGCGATGCGACGATTTGTACTTCAAGCAGATTGCCTATCGAACCAGATTCGATGTTAACTGTAACTGAACCCCATGGCCAACCCAAATCATATTCGGATTGACCAAAATATAGATTTTCCATTCTATACGTAACATAGCCTTGCTCGTTAACCTCAACAATCCAGTCATACGCAATAGCAGGCGGATCTTGATCTTCTGGAGCAACGACCTCATACCAACTAAAGTCAAGTGGCGCTGGTCCAGGCATTCCATTCCATGATTCAATATGTTCATCTGGAATCATATCCATCACATCAATTGGACCAAAATTGATTCCAATGTAACTCACCATGACAGTCGCTGATTGGACGGTATATAGCATTTCGTAAAACTGACCATCTGCAGCGATTGGTTTAGGGCTTACCCAGATGTAATTTTCGCCACTGGATGATGCAATAAACTCCCAAGATCCCTGATCGGGAGGACCAAAAAGACACAACCCGCTCAGTAATACGATCGACATACATTCCATATCTAATTCTCCTAGCAATACTGTACCTTGAAACAGATACATTGCCAAGAAAATTGTCATGATTCAATCCACTCGTAGATTATTGTGATGCCGTAGAATCCACTTTTTACCATGGGAACGAAGAAATCAAACAAAAAGACCTCTACACCCGTCATCAAAAACCGCAAGGTTCGTCATGAATATCATATTGAAGATTCAATTGAAGTCGGTATCGTCTTGAAGGGAACAGAGGTGAAGTCAGTCCGAAATGGCCAAGCGAGTCTCGCTGAGGGCTGGATACGAGCCACTGATCATCCAGTTGAACTGTCACTTCATGGTGTCCATATCGCTCAATACCAATCTGCTTCGAGTGCTCATCAGCATGAACCGACTCGAACTCGCAGACTTCTTGCCCATAAACGGGAAATTAAAAAACTAGTTACGTTCACCCAATCTCAAGGAAAAACACTTGTGCCACTGAAAATGTACTTTTCAAATAACAAAGCGAAGGTACTCGTTGGTCTTGCTTCAGGTAAAAGAAAAGCAGATAAACGAATTGACCTAGCAAAGAAAGTGGCCAAGCGCGAAATAGACAGGGCGATGAAACGCCGAATGTAAATCAGGCAACTTTACGGTTGTTCTGTTTTGAAAGTTTCACTTGTTGCTGTGGATCGTTCTTCGCCGCGTACATTGCTTCATCGGCATGTCGGACTAATTCATCAGCATTCATTGGATGTGTTAGTTGCCAATGTGCAACACCGATTGACATTGATACCTCCATGCCCGGTTCTGAAATTGCTAAAACCGCTTCGTCGAACGCTGAAGCGATTCGGTGCGCAATTAGAATTGCAGAATCAGCATCGGCATGAGGCATTAGTAAACAAAATTCATCACCGCCAAACCTTGCTGAAATGTCAATTGAACGACAATTCGCTTCAAGCACTCTAGCAGCAAGTCGCAGAATTTCATCGCCCTTTTGATGTCCAAGGTTGTCATTGCACGCTTTGAAACCGTCTAGGTCAATCATCATAAATGCTAGTGGAATACCATTCCGAGTAACTTCCTCCCAACGATTTTCTAACATCAGATTTAACCACCGTCGATTACTTAACTTCGTCAGGTCATCTGTACGAGCTGCTATTTCTAGCCGTTGAATCATCTGTTGTAATTCTCGATTTGCAACAGCAAGTTCAGAGAGCGATTGGCTTAACTCAGCATGCAAATCATCATTTTCAGTTCGAATGACTTGTAATGCAAGGCATTTTTGAATCGTCACTGGAAAAGTCACCATCTCATGTCCTGTTAGCATTAAATAATCTGCTGCTCCAGCTTGAATTGCTTCGACTGCAGCATCTGACTCTTCAGGTTGACCCGTCAAAATAACTGGCACATCGGGACGTAATCCTTGCACATATGACAGTACATCAAATCCTGTGCCATCTTGGAGGTGTGAAGCAACGATGACTAAATCCCAAAGTGCAGGGTCACTTTCAAAGAATTCACGTTGCGATTTCAAGATAGTACATTCGATGTGTTCTTTTGAAAATGAAAGTTCCCCAACTCCATCTTGAAGGGTAACTATTGCTGCTACAAGTCTTTCAGAAATACTTGGATCACTTTCAACGATAAAACACCGCCTGCGATTTATGCCTTCTAAAGTTTGTTGACGATTCATGTATGTCCTATTCCTTGTACTGCCCGTACATCCTCAATTCGTCATTACAACCCTGCAAATACAGCTTAAAAAGGACATTTGCACTTTTCTAACCCGCATAACCGGAACCACATCGCTGTTTTACCACTTTTCACAGTGTTACAGTCACCTTCGGTGACAGCCACTATCTGTGCCCAAAAAGGACTGAGGAAGAGTCACCCAACTAGGCGAACAATATCGTTATAAAACGTCACTATAAACAGGGTCGCAATCAACCCTAAGCCAAGCATCGCAGCTGCGTTCTGAAAAGCAATTGACGGTGGTTTCTTAAAAATCTTTTCGTAAATAAGATAAAGAAATAAACCACCATCGACAATTGGAAGTGGTAGAAAATTCAGGACTGCTAGATTAACACTGATAATTGCCAAGAAGAAGAGGAGGTAACTCATTCCTCTATCCGCTATTTTCGAGCCAATGTGGATAATGCCAACGGGACCACGCAGTTGTTCAACACCTACACTTCTTCGAAACAATCTGTCAATTGTTAGATACGTCATCACAATCATGTTGAGTGTCTCATCGAAACCCATTTGGATTGCTTTGATAGGATTACCACCACTGCTTCGCACAACGTACACGGGCTCAAACAATTGTTGTGATAATGCTGTCGAGAATTTTGGTTGAAGTGCCGATGCTATATCATTGGATGAAGGTGAAAGTTCAATAGTGACCAATTCGCGATTTATTGTTGGGTTTTGGACAAGAATTTCTGCCCTATCCATTATCTTGGGCTGACTACTGAACACCTCGTAAAGAGTTCTCCGCAGGTCACTCCAATCGATAACATTTGATTGATTCTTGGCAGTCCCTGCTTTAATAAAGCGTGAACCACCTAGCAATTGGTTCCCCGCAATTGCTGTTGGAACAGGAACAAGCTTGCCATCGATTTCTACAAGGGTTTCCTGTAGCGGTTGAGCAAAGATGGGCGTGTCAAGTGCATTCGTAAGCAGAACACCAAGTTTGCCCTCATGAAGTTCCGCTGTGATTTCGGTTGGTTTTCCATCTCGAAGAACAGATATATCCATCTTGCCATCAGGTTGGATTGCTAGATAATTTCTCAATTGACCCATACGAGGTGCCTCAAGAGATTCAACTCGAAGAAGAACGTCTCCATTCTGCAAGACTTCATGATTCGCACTTGTTTCCATGACAAAACTGATTTTTGCAAGTGGAACCATACCCAGAAAGCCATATTCAAAATTTTGTGGTGCAGAAGCAGAGATGCCGACAGGTCGAAGAACATCCAATGCAGGAAATTCTTCCAGTTCGATCTCTACAACTTTGTCACCATCAAGCCATCTTGTTTTCACAATGTGCCCTAGTGACCAGTCTAAAAACTCTTGGAATGACTCCCACTGAGAGACATTTGTCCACTGCAAATCACCTGAATTGTGACTTGTATTAACTTGAGCGACTGAGACCATTTTCATGTTCGGCTTCAGCAATTTCAACTCTTCATATTGTTCAGCAAGAATAGTTAGTTGTTTTTCGGAATCGCGACCGTCTCGGATGGTTAATGAAGATGCTGGATAAATGCCTAATTCGAGCAGCCCACTCTGCGTCACACTTTCAGGAAGTATTGTGTACGAAAATACATCCGAAGTACCACCGCGTTGCACTTCTAAAGTGACAGGTACATTTGGCTTTGCCATGGCACCAGCAATTTGTATATCTTGAAACGTTCTTGCTGGCTTTCCGTCAATTGATATAACGGTATCACCTGTCTGCAAGGGATTCTTTAATTCACCACTTGCGGTTGCGTTTGATGCAGGCGAGTTTGGAATGATATGTCCAATGATCGGAGCTTCAAAATTAACGCCAATTTGAAAACAGATGAGAAAGAAAACGCCTGCAAGAATCAAATTCATGATTACACCTGCTGAAACAACGACCATTCTTTTCCCTATTGGACAACTGTTATAACTTCGAGGATCATCTGATACTTGATCTGGTTTTCCGTCTTCTTGTCCAAGCATGCTGACAAAACCACCAATTGGCAGTAGTCGAAGTGAATATTCAGTTTCAGAAATGCCATGAGTTTGAAGTTCCTTATCCGACATCTCATTGGCATCTTTCCCACATTTCGCAATTACTTTTGCTCTTGTTGATTTATATGAGAAGCCAATACCTCTACGATATGAAAAGATTTGAGGTCCCATTCCAATAGCAAATGCATTTGTTCTGATTCCCGACCATTTCGCTGCGATGAAATGACCTAGTTCATGAATACCAATCAGCAAACCAAATCCAAGCACTATAAGGAGTATATTAATTAACGAATCTAAACTCATCTCTATCTACAAATACCTTTACAAATTCACTTTATGCCATTGGCAGTCATGCGAAGAAACGCCCATGGTTCAACATGTACAAGACTGCTCCC
>CAZRPZ010000059.1:0-11876 GCA_964602215.1 uncultured Isosphaeraceae bacterium
ATGCAAATTAAACTTTCCAATCCTCGTGGATTTTGCGCAGGCGTACGAGTTGCAATTGAAATTGTCGATGAATTACTCGACATTTTGGATGAGCATGAACAACTTTATGTCTACCATGAAATTGTTCATAATCGCCATGTCGTCCAACGGCTGCGCGAAAGAGGCGCAATATTTATAGAAAATATTTGCGAAGTGCCGCCAAAATCAGTGGTCGTTTTTAGCGCTCATGGCGTAAGCCCTTCCGTAAAAGAAGAGGCAAACAGAAGATCATTAATCTGCATCGATGCTACTTGCCCACTTGTCATGAAGGTTCACGCTGAAGCCGTTCGATACGCGAAAAGGGGCTGGCAAATTCTACTAATCGGCCACAGAAATCATCAAGAAGTCATTGGCACGATCGGAGAAGCGCCTGATTCAATTCAAATAGTAGAAACAATTGAGGACATTCAATCACTTACGATTTTGGATCCTTCTAAATTAGTCTATCTCACTCAGACTACATTGAGTATTGATGACGCAAAAATTGTTATCGATGCTTTAGTACATACATTTCCTGACATTCATGCCCCGCCAAGTGATGATATTTGTTACGCCACTACAAATCGACAAAAAGCTGTTCGAGAGGATGCTGCAGAAGCCGACTTAGTTCTAGTTGTTGGAAGTAAAAATAGTTCCAACTCTATACGACTCTCTGAAATTGCCAAAACAACGAGAACACCTTCGGTTCTGATCGATGATGTCTCAATGCTCGAAAGCCATTGGTTCAATGGTGTAGAAAAGGTCCTGATTACATCTGGTGCTAGTGCACCTGAACATCTTGTCAAAGAAATTACCGATGTCCTTGTGCAACATTTCGGAGGTGAATTAGTAGACAAATCAATCGTGAATGAAGGAATGTACTTTTCAAAACCCCGATCATTTACAGATTTTGTGAATGCTAAAAGATTAACCATCGAAGGTAAAGAACGATGAAATCTCGATTACATGCACTTGAGTTGTTCCCTCGAGATATTGATTCGATAGTTGCAAATCTTGGGATGCCTTCTTATGCAGGTTCTCAAATATTGAATTGGATTTACGACAAAAAAGTTGAAGATGTCGAATCAATGACAAATGTTAGCAAAGAGTTTCGCGAAAAAATACAAACCCAACTTTTTTTTCGTAGATCAAAAGTTATTACAACTAAGTATGCATCAGATGGAACAATCAAGAAACTTCTCGCTTGGGATGATGAAGATAAACGAACAGAAACTGTCATGATTCCAACGAAATCTCGTAGAACGGCATGTGTTTCAAGCCAAGTGGGTTGTCCTGTTGGATGCACGTTCTGTGCATCGGGGCTTGAAGGACTTGAAGGGAATCTTTCTGTAGGACAGATTGTTGAACAATTAATCCGCTTAGAGGACGAGTCCATAACAAACGTCGTATTCATGGGAATGGGCGAACCTATGGCAAACTATGACGCAATCACAAGAGCAATTCGTATAATAAATGCACCATGGGGATTAGGAATTGGTGCAAGAAAAATCACAGTTTCAACTGTTGGCTTACCTGCAGCAATTAAGCGGTTTTCTGCTTTTGATATTCCAGTTACTCTCGCACTAAGTTTGCATGCTCCGAATGACGAGTTGCGGAAACAGTTAATTCCATGGGCAAAATTCGCAACAATCGAAGAAATTTTAAACGCTTGCAACACCTATTTTAAAGCAACAGGAAGAGAAATAACCCTTGAATATTTACTTCTTGGAGGCGTAAACGATCGAGCCAAGCAAGCAAAAGAGCTCGCAGGTCTATGTAAAACCCTTCGATGCAATGTCAATTTAATTCGATACAACGAAGTTCCGGGCTTGGAGTTTAAAAGACCAAGCACAGATCAAGTACATAGATTCCAAGAGGCACTCACAAAATGTGGTGTCAATTCACACATCAGAGCTAGCAGAGGTCGAGATATCGCGGCTGCTTGTGGTCAATTAAAACGAGAACATCAACAAGTCACCCTTGAAGAATCTTCTTAAGTTCTAGCAAAGAACATTTTTGAAGATTGTCTGATAGAGCAAGACTATGTAACTTTTCAAATCGAGCAATCCAAACCTCGTACATCTCGGGTTCACGACTTGCCAGAACAACTGCTTCAAGCACTTCATCTCTGATTGCTCTATTTCTACGATGACCGCGCCACGATTTCGGAACAAGTTTGCCAAACCAAGAAACAATTGCTGAAGACCAGTTACTCGTTCGCAAATCAATTTGCAATGACCAGTTCCAAAGACCAATACGAATTCGAGACAAGAAACGTCTTCTCAAAGTGTCGCCACGAGAGAGTCGCACATTCAATCGTGCTCGAATCCGGCGAAGAATCTCTGGGCTTCTTGCCAATTGGGCTAGGTAAATAGGATCGCGTATCAGAATAACCTCAGCAATAGGAAGAACTGCTTTTCTAGTTAGCAATCTTCCTGTCTCAGCTCGATCTACATCGTATAACTTTTGAATTGAATTTAAGAATAGATTCGCTGTATCTTCACCGCCCCAAAGCATGCATCGACGTATTCCATTAATGAGATCAACCATTACTTGCCGACCTTCTGAAGACTCTGCTAACCCTGACAGTGACTGCATCGCTCTGCGAATCAATTGTTCTATGGTTTCAGCTTTCGCAATTCCACGCTTGCCTAGTTTGTAGTAATCACGAACTAATCGCTTCATCATCTTTGATAAATCAACTTGAAATTCCTCTTTGACGGGTTGCCATGCATTTTCAGGATCCAAAGCAACTTGCCTGCCAAAGTTGAACGATTCAATGCTTCTTGCGTACCCCTCCTTTTCAACCGAAGCGACAGCAACATTGATTGCATCAACAGTTACAGGAATGAGCCCTTGTTGAAATGCCATTCCCAGTTGTATTACATCACCAAGCCGTTCGTTATGAAATCGGTAACGTGCAAGTGATGCAAAACTCCGCACCACTGCAGAGTCCGTTTTACATGAAGACGCAATTGTAGAAATATCTAAGTTGGCTGGTAAACCCTCTACATCTGCAAGAGTGGATTGCCTTTCAAGTGGGTCAGAGTTAATGATTGCATATGTCCGTTGTGGTGATGCCACTTGGAGTGGTCTTTTTGGATCAATGGACCTCAGCACTTCTTCCCTATCCCACCCTAGTAATAAATCCGCTTCTCCCCAAGGAATTGATGCAACAAGTGGTCGAAACGATCGAGTGGTTTGCTTTCTTGTATACAAAATTTGTGTCCATGCTCTTCGTCCAGCACCAACAAAAGCACTATTACATTGAGAACAAATTTCATATCCCATTTTGCTTCCCGCTTCCATGAGTATTTTTCCAACTACTCCCGGTTGGTCTCCACGAGAGCCTGCAATATGAACTCTCCATGTCGGACTGGAGGCATGAATGGGTTGAGGTGGTGAAACTCTTTTTGTTGATTGTGCAACCACTCGTACAGGCGGCTTAATTCTCGTCACTTCAACTCGCTCTAAAAGCGGTCTTAAAGAAAACCGTATTTTTTGCTTTTGGTTTTTATCCCAACGAGAAGTAATCGTTGATTCCAGTGGCATTGCTGGAACACCTGCTATTGGATGAAGCGGTTCAATTGGAGCAATACGTACCGCTGCCATTTGCTCAACAGGTATTACAATCGAGTGCTGAGGGCGGAATCCCCGATGATCAATTTCGTTTGCTGACTCAGACAGTTTCTCAATATCGAATTGCGGTTCGATTCCATCATTCACCAAGATAATAGAGAGCCCTTTTCTACAGCACGCTGCTAGAATCGCCGCATCAAGGTCTTCGCGATTATCAAGCGAAACTTCTACAACTGAATTTTGGTCGTTACCCTTTGCAGAAGAAATTGACTCAACAATCATTGATAATGTATTGTTTGAATCTCCACTCCTCCAAACTAGTAATATGCGTGTTTGATATTGGTTTTTTGCGTCTCTAACTACATCTGCACCATCAGAAATAAAATTATTCTCGCCCCATGTTTCAATGAATACTTCAGTTTCATCACCTTCAATGCAACGCTTTCCATCAATGACAAGAGTATTTGAAGCTCCTATTGAATTGAACACGTTGATTGAAGTTTCACGTAAAAGATTCAGTGCTGCACTTGTACCAAATGAAGTTCTTCGAGTTGACAAGATATTTAAATCTGGAAGAGTAGGTAGCAAATGCAGACTTACTTGGGCAGAAGGTTTTACATCGTGAAGAAGATGCTGAGTCAATCTTGCAACAACTGAAGGATGTAACGAGTCAACAGGAACTTTTACAGGATCTAATGCTGGGTCGATCGGTGGCAACTCCGTACCCCAAATTGCAGCAACTTCTCTTCCTTCACGCTGCATCGATTGAGCAATTGCAATAATATTTCGTTCAACTTCTCCTGGGCGTGGTTCAAGTACTACAACATGTCTACATCTAGAAACTAACCGTTCAACTGGAACAGCATCGATGGGATGAATCATCCTTAGATTCAACATTGGGACGCGTCCTAAAAGTTGCAACTCACTGATGAGATATTTTAATGCGGAATCTGACATCCCAACAGTTACAAATCCTACTGAGATTTTTTCGCCAGGACTAGGCAGGGTTCTTTGCCTGTTGAGTTCTAGTTTTCTTCCCAATCGAATTGGAGAAATAGAATCAGAAAATTGTCGTGATGGGCGGGACTCAGATTGTATTGAAGGTTCAATTGTCGAGGAACTACCGAGTATTCCATGATGTGCAACTAAAACTACTGGTCGAGATGTTGCAAGAGAAAGTTTTATGGCAGCGTTGGTGCAATATGTAACTTCTGATGGCGTACATGGTTCTACTGTGCAGAGTCCTGCTCTCATTGCTGATTCTCTTGGAAATAATTGCGGCGCAAGCAATGGGTGATCTTCTACAATTAAAATCAAGGGTGCTTGGACTGTAGATGAACTCGCATACTTCATCGCTTTTGTAATTTGGCGGTTGGGTACAAAGACAACTGCTGGTTTATTCTCTTCACAAGCAAGCGTGACCCCTCTGCAAGCAGCGTAGACTGAACGGCAAGTATCTCGTTTTGATAATTCAGGCCAAAATGGTTCACTCTTCGGAGAAAACACGTTCCAAGTTTGGGAATATTCGTAGAGCCCTTCAAAAATAGAAGCAATAGCCCAAACTGATTTCAATTGGTCATGTTGTGAAGATGAAGTACTCATGATGGCAATGGCCTAGGAATAATCCATCGAGACATTGCCTCAGCAAAACCATGATTATCATGGTGCCCAGCAATTACATTCGCATGGAGTTGTACATCATCGGTCGCATTTTCCATTGCAATTGAAAGATGTGCTTCCCTAAGCACCTCTATGTCGTTTAGACCATCCCCGATTGCTGCAATTCGCAGGTCTGTTATCGTTTTACCCAAATGGAATTCTAACATCGACCATTTGTTCACGCTAAAGCCAAATACTTCCAGAAGGTGAGTTGAAGAGCCCGTTGATTCAGCAGACGTTACAGCAGACCAATGTTGCAATTTAGCTCTTCCGTCTAAATCTATTTCAAGTTGTTTCGCCACTGTACTTATATCCTTCTCATGAGCAACTGCACCTACGCGCAGGGTGTGAGATGGCCATGGATCATCTTCGATTGTAGGCACTGAATGCACTGAGATTCCAAGTGATTCAAACCACCATTTGGATGCACTATGCAGAGGCGCATCACCCACAAGCACATATTGTGCTTCACAAACAGTTGCGTCTTTGAGAAGTAAACATCGAAGATTTTGTTGCACAACTTGAGCCGTTACATCACAAACTACTGTACGATCGACTACATTTCGAGTGATGCTTTCTCCATCATGATTCGTAAGTTGAGATCCCCCCGCAGTAATGCATACACCGGTGTGATGAATCTTTTTTAGAATGTGCTTACATTCTGCGTAACTTCGGCCAGTTGCAATAATAGTTTCGATACCTGATTCCCTCACTCTATCAAGAGCGTACAGGTTTTGGTCTGAAACTTCACCTTGTTTACACAAGAGTGTTCCATCCAAATCTAAGCATAAAACGTCCCAATTTACGGTTTTCACCCCTATAACCTACGTTCTTAAGGGTAATAGAGCAACCCCTAACACAATTGACTTGATTCTTCTGCTTTTTCATATTACTCTTTAATCGTGCAAAACCGTAGGAGCAAGAAGAGTGATTGAATCTGCAAAGAGCATGATCCCTTCTTCACTTGCAAGTTCGCTTGAACCAGTTCTCATTTCACAGACCAATAACCAACTTCGAGATATCCATTGGTTTCGAACGGATTGGCAACGCGGTGGAGCTGCAACAGGATATGCAACATGGATTAGTGAAGACTCAGAGCCCATCGACGTTGTCATTAAACTCCCAGTTATAGAAAAAGAATTGCGTTGGACTCGGCATATGCAGAATGCCAACGGCGTTGCTCCAACTTTATATGCAAGTGGCGAACAACTAAACGGCTATGATCTTGCTTGGATGGTTATAGAACGATTTCCTGTGGGTCCACTAGGCAAACATTGGAAAGATTCGAACATTCAACGAATAGCTGATGCAGCCGCTCGATTTACAAAATCTGCAAGTGAATTCCCAATTAACCAATCAGGTCGTCGTGAAGATTGGAAGGCATTACTCAAAACTGCAAAAAAAAGTGTTCGAGAAAATCACATTGAAAATGAATCGAAGTGGAAAAAAGCACATTCGCTACTGACTAAAAAATTAAGTTCGGTTTTAGAAATCTGGCGAGCTCGGCGAATTGACCAGTGGCTACATGGTGATCTTCATCTCGCAAATGCAATGTGCAGAACTGATGAACCTGATGCCAAGGTTTCACTTATTGATCTTGCTGAGGTTCATGCTGGACACTGGGTCGAGGACGCGGTATATTTAGAACGCCAGCTTTGGGGATATAAAAGTCGATTAAAGTCTTCTAAACCGGTTCATGCGATGGTGATTGCTAGAAAAAGACTAGGAATGCAAGTAGATGAAAATTTCAACGAACTCGTTGATATTCGAAGACTTTTACTTGCTGCGACAGCACCTGCGTTTATGCAATCCGAGGGTGATCCTCGGTATCTCGCATCATGTTTGGAACAATTTCATAACTCTTCCGACAGGTTGCATTTGAAATAACAATTTCAGTGGGATATTTGCTAGTTTCTGCTTAATGGGCTAGAATGAGCGATTCATATAAGGATGCATACATGGATCGCGATCGCTTAAAAGACATTCAAACAGCAGATCTCTCTGAAAGCCAAGTAAATGAGGATTTTGTTCATTGGTTAAAAACCAAGGGACCAAATTATCTTCTCATTGTCATGATTGTGATTGCTGGATATTTAT
Source organism: uncultured Isosphaeraceae bacterium (assembly GCA_964602215.1). Lineage (GTDB taxonomy): Bacteria > Planctomycetota > Phycisphaerae > Phycisphaerales > SM1A02. The sequence continues at coordinate 7,354 of CAZRPZ010000059.1, forward strand.
TTTTAGTAAATTATCAACAATCAAAAAATGCTTATCGTGCAGAGGCTTGGATTGCATATATTGAAGCTGGCTCAACTGGATTGCCTGCTTCTAATGAAGATATTGCACAAACGTATGCGGATGTAGATGCCCTGCACTCACTTGGATTGTTAAGTGCGGCAGATGGATACATGCGATCTGTAATTTCTGGACAAACCTTGGAAAGTAATGCTGATATCACAACAGTACTTTCTGCAGAAGACCGAACGTTCTATTTAGAAAAAGCTGATGGGCTTTATGCAAAAGTGATTAAGTCTGACGATAACTCTGCTAAACACACAATTCTAATTGTATCTGGAATGAATGGTCGAGCAGCAGTCGCTGAATCGCAAGGCGACATTGAATCAGCAAAGGGTTATTACGAGGATGTCATTAGTCGCTCAAAAAGTTTTTTCCCTGCTCTTGCTACCCAAGCACAGAGCAGAATAGACACACTCGATCAACTCACTGAAAAAATTGTGCTCCCTACTGATGCAGAAGTAACTGCTCGTAACAACCAATCTTTACAGCGAGATCCAACGCCAATCAATTCGACTATTGAAGGACTTAGCGATCTTTCTGAATCTGGTCAGTAACAATGAGTTCACCGAGGAATCGGTCAAATAAGTTTCTAGATGGCGGTGGCAACATCAACACAGAAGCACTATTTCATGCGTATGAATCTCAGGGATTAGAAGATGACTCATCAATTGAAGTGACTCTTACAATTTCAAAAAATCTCAACCGACGCCTCGACAGTTACCTTGCTACAAGAATCCCTTTTTTATCTCGAACGAGCATAAAGAAAATTATTGAGGAAGAATTGGTTACTGTAAATGGCAATTTTCCCAAGGGCTCAACAAAACTTCATAAAGACGATGTTGTCACTATTGTTCTTCCTCCTCCACCGTCAACTGACTTAATTGCAGAAGAAATTCCACTTAAGGTCATTTATGAAGATCATGATTTGATTGTGATTAACAAAGACGACGACATCATTGTCCATCCAGCAAGATCGCATAAATCAGGAACAATAATTAACGGTTTAGCATGGCATTTTCAACATGTCACCGATGGTTCGCTCTCTTCTGTTGGAGAAGATCTTGCGCGACCAGGAGTCGTTCATCGCCTAGATCGACACACAACTGGCGTGATGGTTGCAGCAAAAACTGACACGGCTCACTGGCGGCTGAGTAAACAATTTGAACATAGAAAAACGCAAAAACGATACCTTGCTGTTGTCCATGGCGAGGTTGAACCAATGAGTGACACTATTGATGTCCCACTGGGAAAACATCCTACTAAACGTGATGGGTATGCTGTGCGATGGGATGACACTGGAAAGCCATCGGTTACTGTCTTCAACGTACGTGAAATGTACGATGGTTACACACTTCTTGAACTTGATCTGAAAACTGGTAGAACGCACCAAATTCGTTTGCATTTGCAACACCTCGGCTATCCAATAGTTGGGGATGATTTATATGGAGGCAAACATTTAAAAGTTTCAGATATTGTGCCACGGGGAATCGAATGTGGATATGACCGAATGGATGATGTCATCACGCGTCAAGCCCTACATGCGGGGTTTCTATCATTTGCTCATCCAATCACCAATTCACCTGCTGAGCACACCGCCCCATTACATGGCGACATGGCGGCACTAGTAAAATTACTCCGCAAACATCGGTTCAAAAAAGCACCCACACTCCCGAACACGATTATAGACCTCGATACAGCAATCCAATATTCTGATTCTTAGACTGTTTGCACCTCACCCTTTTGGCTCTGAGCCAACGTTTCCCGCAATCTGGCTCTGAGCCAAGACGCGCTTAATTTCAGGTGGCCGAGGAAAGGCAATATTCAGAATTAACGCATTTTGATTGTGACAAGAGCGACCATCGCAAGAATAACGGCAACAATCCAGAATCGAATGACGACTTGGGATTCAGACCAACCCTTTCGATGGTAATGGTGGTGAATAGGCGCACACCGGAAAATTCTCTTACCACCCGTGAATTTCGAGTAGTAAATTTGCAAAAAACTACTCCCGAATTCAATGATGAAAATCCCACCAATGATTAACAACAAAAATTCCTGTCTAATAATTATCGCGATAGTTGCAAGCAAGCCCCCCAGTGGCATCGAACCTGTATCCCCCATGAAGACTTGTGCAGGATGACAGTTGAACCACAAAAAACCAAGACAAGCGCCTGCTGTCGCTCCTGCAACGACCATCATTTCTGCAGCGCCTTCGATGTAAGGCAACAATAAATACGAAGCTAAATCTGAGGAACCTGCAATATAACAAAGTACCATCATTGCAAAACTAGCAATCATCACAGTTCCAGGAGCCAAGCCATCAAGACCATCAGTGATGTTCACCGCGTTTGACATTAGCATCACCATAAAAATCGAGAGCACGACATATGTGCCAGCTCCCAAGAGGATTACATTTGGCGAAAGAGTAAGAGATTCCATGCCCGGAACATATGTGCGCACGAATGGCAACGTTAAAGAGTGTGCAACTTCACTTACCCCAGCGTACTTCCATGCCATCAACGCGACGACTACACCTATACCAAATTGAAAAAGTAACTTCTCCCACCGATACAACCCATCTCTTGAACCTTGCTTTCGATGCCCAGATACTAATTTGAGATAATCATCAATACCTCCAAGGATAGTAAAAAGAATAATCACCATCATCAACAGGCGGACATAATGGTTAAACAAATCGGCGAAAAGAAACGTTGTCATCAACACCGAACCCATCAATAACACACCGCCCATCGTTGGAGTATTCTCTTTACTCTTCATCAGTGCGTCTAATTCAGCATGGTTAAAGTTTGCATGATCTCCAATTTTCCACTTGATTAATAATCTAATCCATGATTTCCCAAAAAACATCACGATAAGAAACGCGATGATGACAGCAGTGAACGCGCGAAATTCGAGTCGGTAAAATACCTGAAGGAACGAATAGAGCCCAATACTATCAAGCCACTGATCCATTGATTGCAATAAGTTGTAGAGCATTTGTTACCTGAGTATCGTCGGCTAGTGGGCTGAAACTTTCATTTGGCGTTTCAATTCAATAATTCGTTCCAACTGCATCCCCCTTGAACCCTTGAGTAGGACAGTATCTCCATATTTTAGTAATTTTACAATCCTTTCCATCGCCTCAATCGATGCATCCTCTTCATACACTGAAGCGACAGTTTGTGAAGTGATTTGCATTTCTTGTCCAATCAAGATTACGACGTCTGCTGCTACTGACTCGATACTCGAGCCCAACAAGTGATGTTCAGCACGAGCATGTTGACCTAGTTCAAGCATATCTCCAAGAACCATAACTTTTCGAGAAGAAGATAATGTTCTAAAAAAATCGAAAGCAGAAATCATAGAGGCAGGATTGGCGTTGTAAGAGTCATCAATAAATGTAATTCCGTTCACTTCACGTCGTTGCAACCGACCATCAGCACCCTTAAACCCTTGCAAAACTTCAAATAATTGATGCAATTTCAATTCTGAATTGGCATACATACATGCTGCAACTGCCATGGCTGCATTCCTTGCATTGTGCTCACCTAAAAGCGAAAGCACACACTCGTTCTCGCCAATACGAAGGGTAGCATATCCTGAGTCATCAACACCAGTTTCAATTTGTAAACCTGAATCTGCAGAACTGCCAAGAGTACAAATTGAAGCTGATATATCGAATCCTGAAAGATCGATGTCTTCAGGGACAATCGCAACACCATCTCTAGGTAATGATTCAAGCAATTTTACTTTTTCAGTCAAGATAGTTTTGCAATCCCCGAACCCTTCAAGGTGTGCCTGTCCGATTGATGTCAAAATTCCAATGTCAGGTTGCACTAGTGATGCAAGTGGTTCTATTTCACCAATATCATTCGCCCCGATTTCTGCGACTAGATAGTCAGAGTTTTCCGCAGCAAGAATGGTCAGTGGAACACCAAGATCATTATTAAAACTTTTTGGTGACTTCGTTGCTTCATTTCCAAGCATCCATGCAATCATATCCTTCGTAGTTGTCTTTCCAACAGAGCCCGTTACAGCGATAACCTTCTTCAGCGAAAGTGCTTTCCTCCGATTCAATGCCAAATCAAAAAGTGCTCGGCGCACGTCCTGGACTTGTATAGCAGGAACTGAAGACGACACTTCACGATCGACAACAATTGCGTTACATCCATTTGCAATTGCTGCTTCGATAAACTGATGCCCATCTGCAAACTCTCCACTCAATGCAAAAAAAACATTCCCTTGTTTACATTCTCTGGAATCTATTGAAGCTCCTTGACACTGCACATTCTCATCGCCATGAAGAATTCCTCGAACATACGATGCGAGTTGTCCGCTTGTAAATGTCACGTTATGTACTCATTGAACGATTACGGATTGCTTGAGTTGCAATTTCAACATCATCAAATGGAATGACTTTATCGACAAGAATCTGATTTTTTTCATGACCCTTTCCAGCGATT
>CAZRPZ010000060.1:0-4500 GCA_964602215.1 uncultured Isosphaeraceae bacterium
GAAAATGTTTTTTAATAATTAAAAATCCCACAACGTCATCGCCATCATTGACAAGCATCGTTGGCATGCTGTCGGCATCTTTTACATATTGGATCAATGACTTTTCAATACCAAACCACTCTGGCAATGCACGAAGGATCGGTTCGCACACTTCACCGCAATTTGTGGTTGGTGGCTGAACTGTGATGTTATCATTCATTTTGTGCATTATGCATCAATTTGAAACACGCGAAATACATGCATAAGAAGAATGGGGAAATTAGTTGGAATGTTGTTGTAGGCAATTCATGTGTAACACTTCATTTTTAAGGTTTCATGTTGGCAAAAAAAATTTTTTCCTTTAATATTCCTTGAAACACCCTCATTGTTAGTTATATTGAATACGAGAGGGTTACAAATGAAGAGAGCGAATAAACTACAAATCACACTATCAACCGCGCTTGTAGGCGGATTTTCTTTTGGTGCAGGCGATTTTATACCCAAGAAGTCTACTACTTGAGCAATCTCACTGCAGCAGATCCAGCGTGGGGAGCATGTGAATAAATTATTCATACAATTGAAAAAACCCTCGAAGTTTTTGCTTCGAGGGTTTTGAATATATTCTCTTATCTAAATTCTCTTATTTTCCGGGATGATCTGGGTGATCAGAATTCCCTTTATCATTTGGATGATCTGGATGATCTGGATGATCCTTCTTCTTATCATCGTCACCTTTAAAAACGCCTGAAATACCTTTTCCAACTGCATCGATTCCAGAGCCAACTGCATCAAGTGTGCCTTTCCCGACATCGTGCGCATCGTGTCCAATATGTTCAAGCGTGCTTTGTTCAGATCGAGGTGTCTCGGTATCTGAGCCATCCGCTTTTGGTGTTGATTTACAACCTGCCAATCCAACTGTGAGTGTTGTAGTAATTGTCATTGCGAGTAATTTTTTCATGTGTTTCCTTTCTTCTTGTGTTAATAACTAACTTGATTCGTACTATACAACTTCGATCAATTGCAAGTACACTCCGATAATGAAGATTTCCTTATTACTTGTATTTTGTGCCCTCTCTACCAGCACTTTCGGGGGTGAAAACCTATTTCCTGATGATTCTCTTGAGGGGTGGACAGTCGTTGGTCCTCAAGTCAATTTCACCATCAATGATGGTGTGCTCACTGGAGAGGGCAAAGAGCGTCGAAATTCCTTTCTTACAAGTAAAAAAGAGTATGGAGATTTTTATCTTCAGGTTGATGTCAAAATCATCCGTGGCAACTCTGGCATCCAAATTCGCTCCCACGACATAAATAATCGACTCGTGGGGTATCAAATTGAGTCAGACCCTACAGAGCGAAGGTGGTCAGGTGGTCTGTACGATGAAGGAAGACGAGCGTGGTTACAGCCACCAAACGAATCTGTACGTGATACCTTTCAGATGGGGGAATGGAACAAGTATGAAATATGGTGCATTGGCCCTCGTATAAAAGCGAAAGTGAACGGGAAGGTCACGGCTGATTTTCTTGACTTTGTGGATTTATCAGGACATATTGGTTTTCAAATCCATTCTGGAAACTGCAAAGTGATGTGGCGAAATGCGACAATTACTGAGTACAGCCAATACACCCACGAACTTAAAGTAGTTTCACTCTTTGATGGAAAAACCCTGCAAGGAATGAAACCAATTGGCGGAGGAGCATGGACAGTTGAAGATGGTGCAATTGTTGGAAGGCAATCTGAAGATGATGAAGTGACTGGCTTGATGTGGATTACCAAGCCGCATGAAAATTTCGCAATCAAATTAAAATATAAAATTAATAAGGGAAACAGTGGATTCTTTTTCCGTTCTCAACAAATTCCAAATGACAACACAGGCATTCGTGGAATTCAAGTGGAAATTGATCGTGAACCAAATTGTGGTGGTCTGTATGAATCTGGAGGTCGCGGTTGGCTTTGTAAACCAACTGAGCAATACAGTAACTACGATGAATGGAATGACTTAATGGTCTACACTTGTGGCAGTAATGTGATGGTTTGGATTAATAACAAACTCGTTGTCGATTGCAATACTGTCAATCTACTTCATCCTGAAAAACTAACCGAAGGCGAGTTTCTTAACAATTTTGCTTTTCAGTTGCACAAACGACAAGAAGTTGAAGTTCGATTTAAAGATATTGAAATCATGGTTCCCAAATACGTTGATGAGAATGGCAGAATGGTAGATATGTTCGTTGGTTGTGGCTATCTACACTAAGGCTCTAATTCCTCTGCAGTCCACATCATTCTTCGACTTTTGTACTTTTCTCGCATCGCTTTCACCTCTGCTGGTCGTATTGCATCTTTGTTATTTCCCCACGCTTGCCTAACGTATGTCATCACTGCTGCCAAATCGTAATCGTTCCTCAATGGCGCTGGTGGCATTGTCTCATCATAAAGTACGCCATCCACTGAAATTTGACCAGTAAGACCATGCAACATTATTTTAATCAATGCATCTTTGTCCGCGATAAAGGGAGACTCAACAAGTGGAGGATACGTTGGTGGCAATCCCAAGCCACTTACTTGGTGGCAGGTCTTGCAAACGTTATAGACTTTTTTTCCTCGACTGATAAGTTGCGCCACACTTTGATCTACTCGCTTTGGGACAAATTCTTGAACACCTTCCCGACCATTCCACCAAAGCAATCCGTTCAATTCCAACGCTACGGTGTACAGTTCTTTGTTTGAACTAAATAACTTCTCATACCGAGATGGCTTTCTTAGTAGTCTACATTGTGTTCCATTCTGCTTGGCAAGAATGGAATCGATTACTATCCGAGATTGCCAAGCATGTTTCTTCGCTTTTTTTGCAGCGAAATCTAAGAGAATTGTGTGTACACTCTCGCTTTTATCCGTGAGCAATTGGCTTACTAACGAAACCAATGTTTTTCGATTCAAAAGTGTGTCCTCTTTGAGAGTTGCATTCAGTGAAATGTAATCCAACGCTTCAAGTTCACGACCCATCAATGCTGCAAGTGCGGCTGTACGATATTTTTCATTTGAATTGGTCCCAAGTTGATTCAAAATGAAAAAAATCGCTTGGGGTCCCTGCCTTGTACCAGCACTCAAGATGACTTGCCTTTGTACATAAAAGTTTGTGTCATGACGTAACGATTTTACTTTGTTAAAAACAAGATTGTCGTTCATCCAAGGTTCCGCCAATCGAACTGCATTTGTGCGAACCATTGGATTCACGTCTTCCATTGCATGAATAACTAACTCTTTCTTCAAAAGTCCCATGCCTTCTAAAGTCCAGAGTGCTTTGATGCGGTCGCGATCGAGTTCGGCGTTTTTAGCAAGTCCTTCAAGTAAAGGCACAACCGATTCATCCTTTGATTCCACAAGTAATCGCTGTGCCATATCGTGCTAATAATGCGGATGCCTTAAGGTCATTTGATGAGAAATAAGTAAGGGCAAATTATTATTCAGGGTTTATTGGAGCGGTAAGCATGTTGTACGTCGACAGCTCTTCCTCTGTCATGTAATGAATGTCATCGGCGGGTGCAATTTCAAGGGTATACCAATAGAACGATTGGGGGATTCCCATGTCATCGCAGTAGTCCAAATAGAGTGAATGCACCTCATCATCGCGGGGATAATCTGTACCCTCTGCTCCGAATTCAGACCAACTATGTACTCCGAACTTTGCACCCTTTCCACACGTTCGTTCTACCCCTGCTTGGAAAAAATCAGTTCCTCCAGAGGCAACTTCTCCACTGCTTGGAACATAAGTGTTTAATCCATGCGATCGCACCATGCGACTTGCACGCAAACTTGAATCGTCATCAACCGAACCCGGCACATCCATCATTACAATTGTTTTTACTTCTGGATGATAGTACACCAGTTCCATGACTCGGAAAGGAGTTGAAGCACCGATGGTTCCGTGCATCATTGCACTATCTCCTTGAACGTCAAAAGAAACAGGCGCATCAAGAATTGCATAACCAGCGATCATTTCATCGCGGCTAATCATATTGTCGTTGTTCGTATCAAAAGGGGCAACAAGTTTCGCAAACTCTTCATCGTCTTCGACAAAGACTTCCATCTCAATCTGGCCATCATCATTCTCATCGAGATCCGCATAAATTTCATCTATTTCAACCATCGCAAAAACTTCATCTGATTCTGGGTTGACTTCCATCAATTCAATAATTGTAATCACTCCATCCTTGTTCAAATCAGAATATGCAGCGAATGGCTGCAAGTCTTCTGGCAACTCAGATAATTTCAAAACTCCATCGGTATTCATATCAAAATCTTCGATAAACCACTCGACTTCTTCTTGCATATAGATTTGATGTTCTTCAACGAGTTCTTCAATTTCATCTATCCGAATCCCAACACCCTCCTCCTCGTACATCATTTCGATCGCATCTGCAGCTTCCAAGGGTTGAATAATCCCATCGCCATCAATGTCAAGAATTTCTGCGAATTGTACAACTGGAGATTGTGTCATGATGATTGAAATGATTGTTGTAAGC
>CAZRPZ010000061.1:0-9179 GCA_964602215.1 uncultured Isosphaeraceae bacterium
ATTAATACAGAGTTTGGTTCAAAGGTCATCGTAGAACCGTATGGGTTTCCACTCAATAACGAGATGGATGATTTTTCATCACCCAGTGGTGCAAATGTATATGGACTTCGCCAGTCAGATAAAAACTTACCAGAGCCAGGCAAACGCCCTCTCTCGAGTATGTCACCGACGATTGTTGAACGCGATGGCGTGCCATATTTAGCGATAGGTGGTTCTGGTGGACCAAGAATTATTTCAGCAGTTGTTCAGGTGCTACTTCGTATGCTTTGGTTTGATGATGAACCGAACGAAGCAGTGCAAAGATCACGGTTACATCACCAATGGCTACCAAACCGCGTGTATTTTGAGGAAGACATAATGAAAGCGTACATTGCAGACCATATGAATCGTATTGGACATCAGTGGTCACAAAGAAAAAACATCGGTGTAGTCCAAACTATTCTTCTCGAAAACGGTGTGATGAAACCGTATAGCGATCCCCGAAAGGGTGGCAACCCCTCTGGTTTTTAGGGACAGGTTGAGGGCATGACCCTCGACATGACCCTACCCACCGAGGGTGTAGCGAGTAAAGGCTGTGATGGTGGTTCCTTCGGGAAGTAACTCTTGAATTGTTTTTGCTTCATCTAAGACGTACTTCTGCGCAAGAAGGGTGTTCTCTTGCAAGTGTTTTCGAACCTTTCCTTCAGCCATTTTCTGAGCAATTTCATCATTCTTACCGGTGTCTTTTGCTTCTTGAATTGCATCGGCACGAATCTGTTCAATTTTTTCAGCAGGCACATCGTCGGCGGAAATGCCCATTGGATCGTGAAACACGATGTGTTGGCAGATTCCTTTGACGTTTGCTTCATCAAGATCACCTTCAAACTGAAGAAGGCAAGCTCGTTTCCCATCATGGTGAATGTACGACCCGAAGTTGCCTCCGCTGTATCTAAAGCCGCGGGCGTAATTTGCATTCTCACCTGTTGTGATTCGAATATCATCAATAAGAGTGGTCATGTCATCGGTTAATGCAATTTCTCCATCTGGATATTGCAAAGCAAGATCAGCAATTTTTTCAACGGTTTCGATGAAGTGCTCATTCTTTGCAGTGAAGTCAGTTTCAGTCTGAACCTCGACAATTACAGCACTGCTATCATTTAATGCAACACAGATTTTACCTTCGCCAGTCGTTCGTTCTGTACGAGTATCCATTTTGCCTTTTTTTGTTTCACGTAGCCACTCCTCAGCAGCAGTAGGATCACCACCAGTTTCGTTGAGTGCTTTTTTACAGTCCATCATCCCTAAGCCAGTTTTTTGGCGAAGTGACATCACATCTTTTGCGGTAAAACTCATTTTAAATCTCCAATAGTTTTACAGTGTTCAGGAATTATCAGCGTCGGTCGCTGGCGTATTTTCTTCAGTCACAACTGCTGCGACAATTGCTTCTTCTACTTCTTCAATTTCAGGAGTTTGTGCTTCGTCATCTGCTTTGAACGTTGCTCGACTCGACCGTTGACGATTTTCTTCTTGTGTTGCTGCGTCCCTTGCTTCGTCTTCAACCTTCTTCGCTTCAGCAGCCTCTGCTGCACGGCGACTTTGTAATCCTTCGCTTACTGCAGACATCAGTTCTGAAATCACAACTTCGATAGATCGAAGTGAGTCATCGTTACCCGGAATCGGAACATCAACGAGTTGGGGATCACCATCAGTGTCTATTAATCCGATTGTTGGGATGCGAAGCGCAGTGGCTTCGCGAAGTGCGTTCGTTTCAACGTTTGCATCAACCACAACCATCGCACCAGGCAACTTGCTCATTGAGCGAATGCCATCGAGGTTACGAGTAATCTTCGCTTTCTCTCGCATGAGTTGTGAAGTCATTTTCTTTGAGTATGTTTCAATTTCCCCAGAATCTACAAGTCGCTCTAGTTCGTTAAGCCGTTTGAGTCGTGAGCGAATTGTTGCAAAATTTGTCAATGTTCCACCAAGCCAACGTTCGGTCACCCAAGGCATACCTGCTTCACTTGCATACTTTTGCACAGCGGATTGTGCTTGTCGTTTCGTTCCTACAAAGACAACATCTTTCCCATCTGCAACTGTATTTTGAATATACGCTTTTGCGCGGAGTAATCCTTTAACTGTTTCGCGAATGTCAATAATGTGAAGACCGTTTCGTACGCCCCAAATGTATGGTTTCATTTTTGGATTCCAGTTACTTCGGCGTTGTCCGAAGTGAATGCCCGCTTCTAACAATCGGCTGACAATATCGTTGGTCGATTCACTCATGAATCAAGTTCCTTTCAGCGACACCGGCAAGACGTGTGGGTTACCGACTGCACATGGGCGCTTCATGTAAGGTGTAATTCGAGGCGAATTACGAAAAAAAAGTACCAATCAAGTTGAGTCCACCTCAATGTGATTGTTGCTCGAATAGAGCTGAATGTGGGATTTTACAGGTATTCAGACCTTTTCGCAACGCTTTAAGCGTGAGCCAAGTCTTTCAAAAACAATTTTTCCACCAAAAATCGTTGCAATTGACCTGCAATTGACATCCCAGCCGTCAAATGGGCAATTTCTTCCACTTGAAGCAAATGTCGAAGAATCAATAGTCCAGTGCATGTCGGGGTCAATAATAGTGATGTCAGCAGTTTCTCCGATGCAAAATCTACCTAAAGTTGGGCAGCGAATGAGATCGGCTGGATTACAGGTCATCATCGCGAGCATCTGCGGCCAATCGAGAGTCCCATCTTCAACGAGCGCTTTTGCATAGAGCGCAAGGGCACATTCGAGACAAACGATACCAAAAGAAGCTTCTGGAAATGGGCATTCTTTAGTTGCAAGCGGATGTGGGGCATGATCGGTTGCAAGGATAGTGATGGTGCCGTCCGCAATTCCCACCTTGATGGCATCGATGTCAGTTTGCTCTCGCAATGGTGGGTTCATTTTTGCCATTGTGCCAATTGTTTTGCATGCTTCATCTGTGAAGAGTAAGTGGTGGGGCGATGCTTCGCCAGAATATGGAATGTTGTTTTCTTGTGCTTGCCGAATGTATTTAATACTTCCTCCACTACTGATGTGTTGGGCATGGCACGCTGCACCAATAGACGTATTAAGTTCGATGTCTCGTGCAATAATTGATTCTTCAGCAGAACGTGGCCATGGTTTGTACCCAAGTTCTTTTTGTATGGCTCCCTCATGCATGACGCCCCCAACAGTTGTTTTCGGGTCTTGGCAATGTTGCATGAAAGGTACATCCATGATTTCGCATTGGCGAAGAACCTCAGCCATAATTTCAGGATCTTCGACAACATCGCCATCGTCTGTGATTGCAATTGCACCAGCTTTGACCATATCTTCTATTGGAGCGATTCTTTTTCCTTGGCGACCTACAGTTGCGCATCCCGTTGGAAGTACACGACAAAGCCCAACTTCTTTTGCATGTTCAATCGATTCAGTAATTGCCTCAGGTGAATCGATAGGGGGCGTTGTGTTCGGCATGGTGCAAACGGTTGTAAAACCACCAGCGACTGCTGCTGCAGAACCTGTCGCGGTTGTTTCTTCATGCTTGCCATTGCTTGGTTCGCGAAAATGCACGTGAATATCGATGAGTCCTGGGGAGATGATGCATCCTTCACAATCTACGACATCGCAATCGGTTTTACTAATGGTTGAATCGCTTATTTGCTTGACGATTCCATCTTGAACGAAAACGTCACCAACAAAATCTTTACCGTTGTTGATAATTCGTCCATTCTGTAAGAGCATCTTGGTCATATAGTTATTTTAGCACTCAGAACGTCCTTGCCGTGGGGACACCCATGATTCCACCGCTAGCGGTGGAATCATGGGTGTCCCCCTTTGCGTGCGTTGGATATGTTTGCATAATTAAATCATAAAAAAGCCCCGCCAGAAGGCGGGGCTTTACAATCAATCAATACTTGATTTATTTTTTGCCAGCACAGCAAGGTGGTGTACCTGCAGCAGCTGGTTTTGCTTGCGCAGCTTTTGCTGCTTTCAATTCTGCAGCCTTTGCTGCAGCCATTGGACACTGAGGTGTACCCTCAAGTGGGCAATCAGTTGTACCTGCAGCAGCAGGTTTTGCTTTAGCAGAAGCACATGCGGTTTTATCACAGCTTGGACTACTGCAATTTGCTGGATCACAGCCGCCTGCAGCAGTTGGTTTTGCTTTAGCAGCAGCCATTGGGCAGTCAGCAGTTCCCATTTTGTCGCAACCTGCTTTTTTCATGCTTGCGCATTTGGAAGGATCACAATTTTTCTTGTCATCACAGTTTGCAGGGTCGCACTGAGCAGCAGTTGCACTTGCGTTTACCTTGTTTGTTTTGTTGCATCCAACAACGGCAACGCCAAGAATGGCAACTAGGGTGAGGGTTAACAGATGTTTCATATTCATAATTCTCCAATAAAGAGGTAAAAAGGGTGAATGATTTGAGAATCTTATTGTAATCAAGTCATATAAAGAATACAACGGAATAATACAAATATCCGTTGTTAGAATAAAAGCGTATGAAGCAACAGAATAATGCATCAGAATTGGATAAAAAGCGTAAAAAACTCGCTTCAATTGCAAAAAACCTGCCTGAAGTGGCTGGTGTATACCTCATGCACGACGAAGGAAGTGAAATCCTCTATATCGGCAAAGCGGGTTCCCTCAAAAATCGCGTTGGTTCATATTTTCTAGAATCCGTAGACCTTGGACCTTGGAAGCAGGGGATGTTGCCACAAATAGATAGTATCGAGACGATTGAATGTGCGACCGAGTGGGAAGCACTTTTGCTTGAATCACGGCTCATTAAAGACCATCAACCAAAGTACAACTCCATGCAACTTGATGGCAGAACGTATCCATATCTTGCAATTACGAGAAGGGATGACTTTCCGGGAGTATTTGTTACAAGAACACCAAGCGATCCTCAATTTAAAGGGGCAAAATTATTTGGACCATTCACTTCGGTAGGTGCGTTGCACCAATCTATTCATATGTTACAAACGGTGTACAGATATCGAACATGTGCATTGGATATTCAAAAAGATAATCCACGGAATGCATATTTTCGACCTTGCTTATTGCATGCGGTGGGCAGATGTTCTGCGCCTTGTGCAAACCGCATTAGCCAAGAAGCGTACAAAGACGACATCGATGGTTTCGTTCGTTTCTTGACTTCAAAACGAAGCATCATGATTCGCGAATTGAAAGATGCGATGAATGAAGCATCAAAGAACAAAGAGTTTGAAAAAGCGGCTGCGTATCGAGATCAACTTCAAGCACTTGAGAAACTTGATGAAAGATCAGAAAATTCAGTGATTTGGCAATCTGAAGTCACCGTTTTTGCGAAGGACCCTACTGCAGGAATTGAGTCATTGCAAAAAGCACTTGGCGTAGAAAGTGAACTTAGATCTATCGAAGCATTTGATATTGCGCATTTACAAGGCGGCGAAACAGTTGGTGCAAAAGTTGCATTTATGGATGGAAGACCATACAAAGAAGGATACAGAAGGTACAAAATAAGAACCTCAAAGAACGATGACTATATGTCGATGCGTGAAATAATTTCAAGGCGTTTTAGAGATGCAGGGGATGGAAAAGAGTTATATCCGGATCTCATCGTGATTGATGGAGGCAAGGGGCAACTCTCCGCGGCAATGGATGCTATTACTCAATTTCAAATCCAACCAGAACTCGTGATTAGTATTGCAAAGAAAGAGGAACTTCTTTACAAAGTTGGTCAACAAGAACCAATAACACTGGGCAAAAACAATGAGGGGTTACAGTTAGTGCAAGCAATTCGCGATGAAGCCCATCGGTTTGCTCAGCACTACCATCATCACTTGCGTCACAAAAAGTCTTTTGGCAAGAAGTGAAGGTTATGTAGATTTTTCAGACCCACTCCCTAACTTCTATGTGTGATAGCATCTCCAAAGAAGGAGAGCGTCATGTCAAAAGGTACTGTATTTCAAACTATTCTCGATTCAATTGCACCCATATCACAGCGACATGTATGGGGTGTGATGGGCGATGCGATTAATCCACTTGCTGATGCATTGCGTACAGATGACCGTTTCGATTGGATGCATGTACGTCATGAAGAAGTGGCTGCTTTTGCTGCAGGTGCTCAAGCAAAATTGACCGGCAAACTTGGTATCTGCGCTGGCACAGTTGGCCCCGGAGCAATTCATCTGCTGAACGGTTTGTACGATGCAAGTATGGATCATGCTCCAGTTCTCGCAATAACTGGTCAAATTCCACGAAGTGAATATGGAAGTGATTACCACCAAGAAGTCAATCTCGACCGCCTGTTTGATGATGTTTGTGTGTATAACCAGACTGTGATGACGTCAAGCCAGATGCCACGACTTGGCGTGCTCGCAGCGCAATCGGCCATGGTTCGTTCGGGTGTTGCACATCTTTCTATACCATCTGATGTTGGCCCAGAAATGATAGAAGGAAAAGGTGTCCATCATGTGTATGTATCTGATTCGGAGTTCGTTCCTACAGAATTATGTCTTAAGCAAATCGCAACTGAAATCAACAACTCAAAGAAAGTAACATTGTTAGTTGGTTGGGGTTCAAGGGGTTCAACGAAGGAAGTAATCGAAGTTGCTGAGAAATTACAAGCGCCTATTGTGCATACACTCAAAGGGAAAGCTGTGTTAAACCAGAATCATCTTCATTGGGCAGGCGGTATTGGGTTGCTAGGAACTACTGGTGGTGTAGAAGCAGTCGAGCATTGTGACGTACTCGTGTTACTCGGAACAGATTATCCGTACAGGCAATTTCTACCCGAGCACGCAAAGATTATTCAAATTGATATTGCAGGTGAGCGAATTGGGCGGAGATGTGATGTCGCGATAGGTGCAGTAGGGCATATCAGACCCACCCTTAAAGCATTGTTACCAATGCTAGAACAAAAATCAGATTCATCGTTGTTGGAGAAGGTTCAGAAGAAACGAGATAGCTACGAAAAGAAAATGGAAAAGAAGGGCGATACAACAGGACGAAAAGCACCAATCAGGCCGCAAGCAGTCGCAAGAAGTCTCGGCCGACATGCAACAGATTCAGCAATTTTTACTGCGGATACGGGTGAACTACCCGTATGGATGGCAAGACATATTCACATGAAGGGTACTCGCGATTTTCTCATGTCATTCAATCACGCTTCTATGGCGAACGCAATGCCTCAAGCGCTTGGTGCTCAAGCCCTCGATACATCAAGACAAGTCATTGCTCTTTGCGGCGATGGCGGATTTTCGATGTTAATGGGTGATTTTATTACGGCGGTGACATATAACCTCCCAATCAAGTGCGTCATTTTCAACAATAGCAAACTTGGACTCGTCAAAATGGAAATGGAGTCAATGGGCTACGCGGATTGGGGAATTGATTTGAAGAATCCAAATTTTGCTGATTGCGGTATTGCGATGGGTGGTCAAGGGATTCGAATTGAAGACCCTGCTGACCTTGACGAGGGCATCAAACGGGCACTTGAAATGGATGGCCCAGTCGTAGTGGATGTTGTAACTGATCCGAACGAACTCACCATGCCACCTAAACTCATGCCACCACGTGCATGGGGTTTCGCAATTTCAAAAATCAAAGAACTTGCCGTCGAATCAAGCGTGTAGCACATTTTTTCAACACTGACAAACTTCCACTCCAGGAAAAAAAGCGCCGCTTGGCTCTGAGCCACAGTTCTATATTGATTTATTATTGCAAAGAGCAGCCAAAAACAGTCATTATGTATTAAAAACCACGATCCTTTATTCTGCCATTAGAGAAAAGGCATTCCTCGGCTCAGAGCCATAATTGCGCGATGCTTGGCTCTGAGCCGAGGGGGGTCTGAGCCGGGGGGGGTCAAATAAGTAGAGATAATTACGCGGGGGATGGAACGACATCGCCTGAAGCAGAGGCGTCATCAGAGTCACTGTCTTCTAAAGTAGAAGATTGTTTCGTAGAAGTGACATTTGCTTCTTGTTCAAGCAAGTTGCTTACAGAAGGACGGCTGATAGATTCACCACGCATGATTGCTTCAAGTTCATCTGCTTGGAGTGTTTCATATTCAAGTAGAGCTTCTGAAATCGCTACTACCTTTTCCCAGTGTTCATCAAGAATGCGTTCTGCTTCAGCGAACGCTGCGTCAATAAGACGTTTCACTTCTTCGTCGATGATACGGGCGGTATCGGGAGAATAATCACGGTCAGCAAAAATTGCCTCACGATTCGGATCAGGTGAATAGTTCACAAATCCGAGGCGGTCAGACATTCCCCAATCAAGCACCATGTGCCTTGCATAACTTGTTGCCATTTGAATGTCCATAGCTGCACCACTAGAGATATCACTTGTTTGTCTTCGCTCAGCGATTCTTCCTCCGCACAATACTCGCATGGAAGCCTCTAAATATTTCCGGTTATAAAAATATCTGTCTTTTTCTGGCAAACTAAACGTAGCTCCCCCAGATTGTCCACGAGGAATAATCGTAACCTTATGAACAGGGTCGGTATGCGGCAAAATAAGTTGGACGACTGCGTGACCCGCCTCATGGTATGCAGTAGCAACACGCTCAAGTTCTTGTACCTTGCGACTTTTATTTGCCCGACCCCAACGGAGTTTGTCACGGGCTTCGTCAAGATCAAATTGTTCCACGTATTCTTTATCCGAGAGCGTTGCGATGATCGCTGCTTCGTTAATTAACGCCTCTAAATCTGCTCCTGAAAACATAGGTGTACCACGAGCAACTCGTCCGAGATCAACACTCGGTGACAGTTTAACTTTCTTCGCATGTACTTCAAGAATTGCCTTTCGACCTTCAACATCAGGTAGAGGAACTTGTACCTGTCTGTCAAATCTACCGGGTCTTGTGAGTGCTGGATCGAGTACATCTGCACGGTTTGTTGCGGCCATCACAATCACTTGGTCACTCAATTCAAAGCCATCCATCTCGACAAGAATGGCATTGAGTGTTTGTTCACGTTCGTCGTGTCCGCCGCTTGAAAAGCCACTTCCCCGTTTACGACCAACCGCATCAATTTCATCAAGAAAGATAATGCAAGGAGACGCCTCTTTGGCTTGTTTGAATAAATCTCGCACTCGACTTGCACCAACTCCAACAAACATTTCGACAAAGTCTGATCCAGATATCGTGAAGAATGGAACATCGGCTTCACCAGCAATTGCTTTTGCAAGTAAA
>CAZRPZ010000062.1:0-7926 GCA_964602215.1 uncultured Isosphaeraceae bacterium
TTCCGCTTCTTGCAGCCGATTGCACATACACAATTTCTGGATCTACACTATCAGGCATCGAAGCAATTATCGCCTCGTATCAAGAAGCAGATGAATGGGGCAAAAAGAACCTTGATGACGTTCGGTATGAAAGCAAAGTCGAGGGCAATGCGATTACTTTTATTGATTTCCTTTCTCATAAAGGCAAGTCCCATCTACATCAATGTCAACAGATCACGACTATGAACGCTGACGGTCTAATCTGCCACATTGAGCATGTTGAACTTCGTGGAGAACGTGAGCAAGTAGACGAGTTTTTTAGTAGCGTAGGGGTGGTTCGCTAAAACATCATCGTTAGTTTCATGACAGCAGCGTCAAACTCTTCTTGTGTTGAAGCTTGCTCCAAAGGTTGAAGAAAATTGTCCGCTAAACTCACCGCCATTGCCATCCCCAACATCTGTTGACCATTGATACTGAAATCAGTCGTTGCAATGTTATTTTTAGCTTCCGCGAGTGCAATAGAAAAGCCGTTTTGTAAATCTGCTGGAATCCACTTTCCTTCTACTTGAGTCATTGAAACGGTTTGATTATCATTGACCCCTCTTCCAGAAAAATATGCAGGCAATGCAATTGTAGTTTCGACGACAGCGGTGTTTCCATCAATACTCACAGTATTCGCCTGAATTGAAGAAAGAGCTTGCCACGCTTGCAATCCTGCTGAAGCATCTCGTTCCTGTGTAGCTGCAATTTGAACGAATGAAACTAAGGCGGTGGTAATTATGTTTCCATTTCTTGAGAGGAATTTCGTAGTGTTAAACTTTTTTAAACCATCAGTCGTTGCAAGTTGGCTTTCTGAAAGGGCACTGATTGCGGGAATGAGATTATCGTACGATGCATTGAATTGTAATTGTTCTTGTGCACTTAATTCCATCAACCCCATTTTTACAACTGGGGTATTAAGAATGAAATTCTTCTTCGTTTCAAGTAACGAAGATATCCGTCGAATCAGTTTCCAAGTGGAATCGTAAAATTCAGCAGGAAGTTTGTTTCCAAGTTCATGTACTATTGAATCACTTTCTTTTTGCATTGAATGTGGAATCGTATTCCAAACTGCAACTGGATCATTGTTTGTAGCTGCATCTCTTATGCCATCAAAGAATGTCGTAGGCGTATCATTGCTCCCGCAACCGACTAAAAAAATTGTCATCAGCACAGCAATGATGCTGTTTTTAAGAAGTAGAATTTGGGTTTTCATGTGTTCCTCCATGTAATCTTCGTGTTTGTTTTTTGTAATCATATATTGAACTATATATTGAATGCGTAGAAACAGAACGGTTACGGAAATAGTTTCAGTAATTATTCATATTACGTGTTGTTTCGAGTAAAATTACGCAATAGTTGAATAAGCCCATGAGTAAAAAACAATTCAATTTCAGTGATGGTGATTCCAAAGTAGGGCTTGGCATTGTCTTTGGCACTATGTTTGGTGTTCTGTTGGGATCGATAACTGGGAATATAGGGCTGTGGATTCCAATTGGTGTTGCTATGGGTGTTGTCTTTGGGGTTGCTTTCTCAGCAAACTCAGAAGAACAACAAGAAGAGAACGAAAAATAGCGCTACTTTCGAAACGTGGAGTGGCAACGAATGCACGATTGTTCAACGCGTGTGAGGTGTTCATCTAATGCCTTTGTAGGCAACCCCTCGACAAGCGCCTCTTCAAGGTCCGTTGCCTGGTGCATTGCATTTGCAAGTTGGGTTTCAAAGTCAGAAGGAAAACCATTCGTTTCATGGCTAACTTGAATTGTTCGAAAGATATCTGTTATCAATCCAACTTCTGCTACACCGACAAGATCGGGATGGTCAGCAGGTGATTGCCAACCCGCTTGTTGTAACCGAAGGACATTGTCCATTGCTTCATCAATCGCAATCATTTGATTTGTCATTCCAACAGGATTGATTGCAGATGGATAGTTCTTTTTATTACAACCCAAATCAGTTCTATTGATTTTTATTGTTTCTTCGACTGCGTTCCACAAACCTTCGTAAGTTGGAGATGTTTCAGAAATAAGCATTCGCTCCTTCGCTTCATCAACCGTTAAATAGCCAAGTGCAATTGATACAATCGCAGCGGCAGTAGCAGAACGGTGCTTGCCTTGATGGCAATGAATGTAGACATTCCCATGTTGTTGACCTCTAGTAACAACTGTTGCTAAATCAAAAACCTGTTCTGCACTGGGTGAACAATATTTCAACGGTATATGAATTGTTTTGATGCCGTGTGAAGTTGCTAATTGAACATCTGGTACAACACCATCAACGCAAATAATCGTTTGGACGTTGAGTCGATTGAGTGAGGCAAAACCATCACTATTTTCTGGTTTTGCACCTGAAATAATGCCTTCTTGAAAGTACACAACTTGTGCAACACCATCAAAGGTCAATGGTTTTTTCAATTTGCATATTTCGGCTCCGTCATACAACGAACCACCCAACGCAACAAGCAATAAAAAACACTTCATCATTGCTCCCTTATACTACCCGAACTTCTATGCAACAGAATGAACAAAAACGAAAAACGCGAATCACGTGTGCACCAAGTTTGTCGCCATACCTGAAAGATGAACTTGAAAAACTCGGTTTTGCATCTCTTTCCATGGACAAAACTGGAGTTGAAATTGAAGCGACAACTACCGATGCGATGTTGCTTAATTTGCGATTGCGAACAGCATTTCATATCCTCCAAAGGTTCGCAGATATCAATTGCCGAAACGCCGATGAGCTGTACAACGAAGCAAAGCGATTGCCTTGGGATCGCGTTATAGATCCTTCTGGGTATCTATCAGTGACATCGAATGTTCGCAATGAAACAATTACAAACTCTATGTTTCCAAACATGCGTTTGAAAGATGCCATTTGCGACAAACTTGTAGAGCAACGCGGGAAGCGTCCTGACACTGGCTCAAGTACAGAAGGCATGGTCGTGAGTATGCACTGGGTCGACAACAAGGCGAGAATTTATTTAAATATGACTGGTCGAAAACTTTCCGATCGCGGATATCGCAAGATGCCGTTCATGGCTCCCATGAGAGAAACGATTGCTGCTGCTGTCCTTATGGAAATGAAGTACGACGGTTCGCGGCCGCTTGTAGTGCCGATGTGTGGCAGCGGCACTCTTGCAATCGAAGCAGCACTCATGGCAAAGCATCGAGCCCCCGGATTGTTGCGTAGCAACTATGCATGTTACCAATGGCTCAATGCGGACAAAGAGGTATGGAGCCAACAGCGAGCCGATGCTAAAAAACTGATGGTGAAGGAAGATCCTGCCCCGATCATTGCTTCAGACATCGAGGAAGAAGCGGTTGAAGCATCGAAGAAAAATGCAGTTACTGCAGGTGTGGACCATCTTATTGATTTTCATGTGTGTGATTTTGCTGAAACTCCAATGCCTCCAGGAATTGGCGATATCGTGATTCATGGTGAATATGGAGAACGACTCGGTGAAGAAGAGGGACTGATTTCAACGTATAAACGCATTGGCGATTTTATGAAAACGACGTGCTCAGGCTGGGACGGGTATGTCTTTACATCGGGCAAACCTCTCATCGGTGCAATTCGATTAAAAGTATCCAAGCGAACGCCATTTATGAATGCAGAAATTGATTGCCGGTTATTGCGGTATGAGTTGTACAAGGGCTCGAAAGTTACTGAAGTTCCAAGTAACTAACCGGATTGTCAGGGCATTGCCCGAATCCACATTCAAGGAACGTCGTGCAGACATTCGCTGCAGTGATACCAAAGATAAGCCAAAACGCAATTGAGCCAAGAAGAGGAACTGGTCTTGGAGTTTTTGTCTCTTCTTTTGATTCAAATTGAGAATCGAATAGAAACACAACGCCAAGAATGAGAATGGTTGCCGCAAAAATGAGTAGCGCCCAAGTGTACAGATGTATTCCCATGACTGGCGTGCCGTATCCTGTGTTACCGGGGGCGGGGACAATGTGTAAAAGAATTTGCCGTATCGAAACAGACGCGCCAAACATCGCACTAATAATGCAAATACCGTAATGCATCGGGCGAATGCCATATCGAATGTTCATTAACGCGCCACACGCAATGCCTATCATCGCTAACCGTTGCAGTAAACAAAGCGGGCAAGGGAATTCGCCTTTGAAAAACTGGATGGAATATGCCCCGATGAGTGGAGTGCAAATCATAAAGACGAAGAGGATATTCAGTTTTCGTGCGCAGTTTGGTGTCATCGGTTACAGCTCAATATTTAATGGATCGGTGATGTGATGTTTAAACCACATTGCACATAACACGATTGTAATGAGGAACAAAATGACAGCGGGTTTCTTTTTACCAAACCACGCAAGTAGCATCACTACCACGAATAACAAGAATAATGACGTCATCATGGTCTTCTTCTATCGGATAAATCAAGCGAATCCGTGAAATTCTGTTGGTTTTGAGTGTAGGGGATATGGGGTTCGTGCGAACGTTAAAGAACTTGCTTTGCTTTCGGATAGGAACCCAAAATTTCAATCGATTTGCAAAACTCGCTGGCGGTTTCGACGGCGGTTTGTAATTCAGGCGTGTCTTGGTGCGCATTAGCATCAATATAAAAGGTGTAATTCCAATTCTCACGTCCGCTTGGTCTTTTATCGATATGACTCAAGTTGATGCCGTTATCTCGAAATGCAGCGAGAACATCAACAAGAGCGCCAGTTTCATGTTTTGTTGTAAACATGATGGTTGATTTATCATCTCCACTCGGTTCTGCTGCTTCTTTTGAAAGGATGAGGAACCGAGTAATGTTTTCAGCCCGATCCTGCACATTTTCGATTGCGATTTCAACACCGTATTTATGTGCAGCAAGTTCAGATCCTATTGCTCCAATGTTTGAATCTTCTGACGCAAGTTCGACTGCTTTTGCACTGCTTGGAGTTTCGATAACTTCTACATCAGGGTAGATTGCATTTAACCATTTCCTGCATTGAGAAATGACTTCTGGTTTTGAAGCGATAGCAGTAATGAGTGTAGGATCACCGTTGCACAGTAAACAATGCCGAATATCTATAAGTGCTTCTGCATAGATTGTGACGTCGTGATGATGAAATGCATCTAAGGTCTCAGTGATACCACCACTCGTCGAATTTTCATACGGAACAAGACCATAATGACAATGCCCAGCGGCAACTTCTCGAAAGACTCGTTCGATGCTTGGAACACCAACGCACTCAACACTTGAGCCGAAGTGACGGACCGCAGCGATATGGCTAAATGAACCAGATGGAGATAAATGTGCAATTGCGAGTGGCTTTTCGAGTTGAAAACTGCCTGACATGAGTTCCCGATAAACAGCTTCGATTGTTTTGTCAGAAAGTGGTCCATTGTTCGCTGCAAGAACTTTGTCAAGTACGGCACGTTCTCGATGTGGAGCATAAATTGGAGTGTCGCTATCCCGCTTTAATTTTCCCACTTCAACAACAATTTCCGCCCGTTTTGAGAGAAGTTCGACGAGTTTATGGTCGAGTTCGTCGATTTTCGTCCGAAAGGTATTGAGGTCCAATTCACTCATGTGACTAGCATACACGGGGTGTCTGACACCTGGTGTCAGACACCAAAAAAAAGCCACACAGAGGCGTTGATGGGAGTCGCTACCTCTGTGCGGACGGGTGGATGGCTTTTTGGTTTGAAAACTATGCGCTTTGTCGCAATTCCTTTTCTTTCGCGTGAGCTTTCAGTTTGTTTACGCCTCGGTACTTCCAGTTATTCACAGTCGAAACAGGAACACCGAGAGAGACTGATGCTTCTTCGTAGCTCAACCCTTCGCAGATGACAAGTCGAACTGCATCACGTTCATGTGTTGGAAGCATCGAAAGGGCATCAGTGATTTCTTCGCTTGACCACCGTGATTCTTCACGACGATGGTTACGAAGATCACGAATTGCTTCTTCACGCTGTGAATCGATATATTGGTTCTTGCGTTGATCTTTGTTGTAGCGACGCTTGATGAGATTGTCTGCAATCTTGATGAGATAACTCGAGTTAATCGTTTTTTCTTCAAGGGCTTTGACTTGAAGGAGACGCGTAAACACTTCTTGAGCGATATCTTCAGCAGCACTTGGGGCAAGTGACTTGCGAGTAAAGCAGTACACGCGTTTGTAATACGCATCGAAGAGTTCGAGGATTAGGTTGGCTCTGTTGGGTGTAACTGGCATGGCAGTCTCTCCTTGTTTAAGCGGCTCGTGACGATTCTTGGTCACATAGTCCACGGCTTGTACAAGACTCAAAATGCGAACGCTGCAAATTTGAGGACCCCAGTTTCGGAAGGGGATCTATCTGGGTAAATCTTCCGAGGGGGGGTCGATGCCTCGTTCAAGGAGGCACCTTCATGGTTCCAAATTGTCAAAACTGAGAACGGGTTTCCGTTCCCAGTAACTCCTTCTATGCCTCATATTCGTATTTGTGAACGATATTGTTCAAAAATTGACGAAAAGTTTCTTCTCAATGTAGACTGTGCAGCAGAAACCACGATTTAATGGAGTTAAAGGCAGACATATGTCACAATCAAATAAGCGAAAACAAGCAAAAAATAATTCTCATCACTCTTCTTCACCTCAAAAATCAGCATCTGGAAACCACGTGATGCGGGTTTTCATGATGTACTTTGTCATCTTTGGGACGATCTTGGCTTTTATTGGATTGATGGGAGATGATGATCTGCCCGGTTTCGGTTGGTTTGTTTGGCTACTTCTTGCGTTAAATTTCGTGATTTCAATCATCGCAACAATCTCGCATACGAGAAGCGGTCAGAAGTCAAAGATTGACGAAATTGCTGAAAAGTGGTGAACCAATGACAACGAATGCTCTTGTTCTAGGTGCGGGTATGGTTGGTTCGGTTATTGCTGAAGACCTTCTCGACTCAGAGTTTCAGGTGACCGTTGCCGATTACTCAGGGGATGCACTCGCGCGAGTTTCAGAGAGAAGCAACGGCAACATCAATATCCAGCAAGTAGATTGCAGCCAGCCTGATTTGATTGCACCGCTCGCAAATAGTGCAGACATCGTCATTGGAGCATTGCCAAGTTGGTTAGGGTTGCAAACATTAGAGACAATCATCAGATGTGGAAAACCTTATTGTGACATTTCGTTTATGGCAGAAGACCCTCGAAAGTTGGATGCTCTTGCAAAAGAAAATGGAGTGACATGTGTTGTTGATTTCGGAGTTGCTCCTGGTATGAGCCACCTCCTTTGTGCACATGCGGTACATACTCTTGATTCTTGTGAACGGCTAGATATCGTTGTTGGCGGATTACCTGTTGAGCGCACATGGCCCTATGAATACAAAGCGCCATTTAGCCCAAGAGATGTCATCGATGAATACATTCGACCCGCACGACTTGTCGAACATGGTGTGATGATCACTCGCCCTGCACTCTCGGAATGTGAACTCATTAATCTTCCCAAAGTTGGAACACTTGAAGCGTTTAACACAGATGGATTACGAACACTTTGCGATACAGTTGATGTTCCTTTTATTCGAGAAAGAACGTTGAGATATCCTGGACATGCAGAACAGATGAAGTGTTTAAGGGATGCTGGTTTCTTCAGTGAAGAACCAATTCAACTTGAAGATGGCGAAGTGCGTCCCATTGACATGACTGCAAAAATTCTAATTGATAGTTGGAAGTACGAAGAAGGGGAGCAGGATCTGACTGTTATGCGAGTGGAAGCTGAGGGAAAACTCGGTGAAGAGCAAGTCCACCTATTCTGGGATTTGCTTGATTATTACGATGAGGAAACTGGTCAATCGAGTATGGCTCGTACGACTGGTTTTCCAGCTGCTGCTATGGGTCGGATGATTGCAGATGGCACAATCGATATGCCAGGCGTGCATCCCCCAGAAACATTTGGTTCAGATACCGAAATTGTTCGACGATT
>CAZRPZ010000063.1:0-22721 GCA_964602215.1 uncultured Isosphaeraceae bacterium
ATGGCGTGTGTCATGTTCGAGACAATCTGCCAAAACGAATGCAACCCGCAATTCTTGCACGGTTGAAACTCATGGCTGGTGTCAACATTGCTGAAAAACGTATTCCGCAGGATGGTCGTATCAAAATGAGTGTTGATGGAGACCAAATTGATTTTCGTGTGAGTGCATGCCCTGCGTACCATGGCGAATCAATTGTCTTGCGGATTCTTAGACCAGAATCAGTCCGAATTGGTTTGAAGAATATTGGATTTGAACAAGAAAACCTAGACGCGTTTAATAAGTTAATTCGTAGACCGAATGGAATTCTACTTGTGACTGGTCCTACCGGCTCAGGTAAAACGACAACCCTATATTCAGCACTTGATATTTTAAATCGACCAGATAGAAAGATTATTACCGCAGAAGATCCGATTGAATACAGTTTTGCAGGAATAAATCAGTGCCAAGTTCGTGAAGCAATTGGTTTGACCTTCTCGTCAATTCTACGAGCTATGCTACGTCAAGCGCCGAATGTTATCTTGATTGGTGAAATCCGTGACCAAGAAGTTGCAGACATTGCAATTCAAGCAGCTTTAACTGGTCACTTGGTCTTCTCGACCCTTCATACGAACGATGCTCCATCTGCAATTACTCGTTTAATTGATATGGGGGTGAAGCCATATCTTGTAGCAAGTTCTATTCAGGCAATTATGGCTCAGCGTCTTATTAGATTACTTTGCCCAGAATGCAAGCAAAAAGATGAGAACCCAGACCCGAAGTTTCTGAAAATTATTGGTATTTCTGAAGAAGAGGCCAATCGAGGGGAAATTTGTAAAGTTGTTGGGTGCGCGGCATGTGGCAATCTAGGTTATAAAGGCAGAAAAGCGATTTTCGAAATGATGGTAATGAATAATGAAATTAGAGAACTTGCCTTTAACAGAGCACCGCTTGGCCAAATTCGACAAGCAGGTGTTCGAGCAGGCATGCGAACATTAGTGGAAGATGGCAAAATCAAGGTGTTGCGTGGTGACACTACGCCAGAAGAAATTGCTCGATTTGCGCAAGCAGAAGCACTGTTAGAAGGAAATGTTGATATTTAATACAACCAAAAGCGATGAATAATTTATGTCCACAATACAAATAGACCGCCTTCTTGATACTGTTGTTCGTACTGGCGCATCTGACCTTCACCTTACAGTTGGTCGAAAGCCAACACTCCGTTTACATGGCGGGTTAAAAAATCTTGATACGAAAGTACTTGATGGCGATGACTGCGTTGCTTTGATGAAGCAGATTACACCTGAGAAAGCACAACAAGAACTCCAAGAAGAGGGCAGTTGTGACTTTGGTTTTGCATTTGGCACCGAAGCTCGTTTTCGTGTTGCTATTTTCAGACAACGCGGTGATGTCAGTTTGGTTCTACGTTTGATTCCAAATGAGTTACTCACGTTTGAAGAAATTGGTCTGCCAACGATTTTGAAAGAACTTATTCGTCGACCACGCGGTTTGTTCATTGTGACTGGTCCAACTGGTTCGGGTAAAACAACTTCATTGGCAACTATGATTGATTACGTGAACACAAATTTAGAGCGACATATCGTGACCGCTGAAGATCCGATCGAATATTATCACTACCACAAAAAGTCAATTGTCAATCAACGGGAAGTCGGCAACGATGTCCCAAGTTTTTCCGAAGCACTCAGACGAGTGTTGCGTGCTGATCCTGATGTCATTCTTGTTGGTGAAATGCGTGACTTAGAGACTATTGAAGCAGCCATTCAGGCGGCAGAGACGGGTCACTTGGTGTTTGCAACGTTGCACACAACAGGTGCCTCTGGCACAATTAACCGTATTATTGACGCTTTCCCCACGAATCAACAAGAACAGGTCCGTGTGCAACTCTCGACCGCCTTAATTTCAGTACTGTCACAAGTTCTCCTCAGACGGATTGATAAGACTGGTCGAATTGCTGCGTATGAATTCCTCGTGGTCACTCCAGCGGTCGCAAACCTCATTCGGGAAAATAAAACCTTCCGCATTGACTCTGCGATACAAACAGGACGGAAATTCGGTATGCAACTCCTTGACGACCATCTTTGGACCCTCTACGAACGAGGCATGGTTGATGCAGAAGAGATGATTGATAAAGGTAGAGATTCCAACGGATTAACTCAAAAAGTCCATAATTCAGGCGGTAAAGTCGGACGCTCTGAATTAGATAATCCTTGATAAATCGCAATAAAACCATGTAATTACCCTTGAAATTTCAAGGAGTATAGCGAATAATCTAGGTGGCAAATGGCTACAACGCCATTCTACGGGTTGCCAACGTGGTTTCATTCGTAAATGATGTAACTGCGCTGTTACGTGTAACATCTGGAGCCAATCTCTCATGGCAAAACAATCTTCATCATCAACTAAGAAAAAAAAGAAGTTGGACCCAACGCAATTGAAAGGAAGGCGTTTTGGCCGTGTGCTTACGAAACTTGGGAAAGTTTCCCGTGAGCAAGTTCATGAAGCATTATCAGTTCAGAAAGTTGCACGAAAAAAGGGCGATCGCAAAAAAATTGGTGAAATCATGCTTGAAATGGGTCTCATTCAAGAGACCGAAATTCTTCAAGCACTAGCGGGGCAGGCAGGACTTGCTTGGAAAGATTTAGACATCGATTCTATTCCACAAATTGCGTTTGACACTCTTCCAGTTGAAAGTGCAACAACGTATCAAATTGTTCCAGTAGATTACGATGAATCTTCAAAAGTTTTAACAATTGCCATGAAGTCTCCAGATAACTACAAGGCCGTTGATGACCTTCGATTGCTCATGGGATTTAACGTCGTCGCAGTTGTCTCGCCTCCTGAACAAATTGATGAGATCATTAAGCAACGGTACTCTGCTGGTGGACCTTCGATGGCAGACATGATGGCTGATCTTGATGATAGCGATTTTGGAAGTTTTGCAGGTGAAGGTGATTCCACTGACCTCTCAAAACTTGCTTCGGCTGCATCAGATAATAAAATTGTTCGATTGATAAATCTTGTTCTTCTGCAAGCGATTAAGGATAAGGCATCTGATATTCACTTTGAACCGTTTGAAGATGAATTTAAAATGCGATATCGAATAGATGGCATTCTGTATGAAATGGTGCCGCCACCAATGCACTTGGCAATGCCAATTGTTTCTCGAATTAAAATTATGGCAAGCCTTGATATCTCTGAGCGAAGGTTGCCCCAAGATGGTCGTATTGAACTCACAGTCACAGGCGCACCTGTTGATTTGCGGGTTTCAATTCTTCCGACAATGTTTGGCGAGTCGGTCGTAATGCGTGTTCTTGATCGGTCAAATGTGCAATTGAACATGGATAAAATTGGGCTCCGTGCTTCAGATTATGAAAAGATGGCTGATATCATCAAGAGACCAAATGGGATCGTTGTCGTGACTGGTCCCACTGGCTCAGGCAAAACGACAACTTTATACGCAGCATTGACAGAACTCAATAATCCTGAAACTAAAATTCTTACTGCTGAAGATCCAGTTGAATATGACATCGACGGATTAGTTCAATGCCAAATCAACACCGATCAAGATTTAACATTTGCAACCTTGCTGCGGTCATTTTTACGTCAAGACCCAGATGTCATTCTTGTTGGTGAAATTCGTGACTTAGAAACTGCCCAAATTGCAGTACAAGCTTCGCTGACTGGCCACTTAGTATTCACAACCGTCCACACGAATGATGCGCCATCTACAATTCTACGGTTAGTAGATTTAGGTGTTGAATCGTTCTTAATTACCGCAACAGTAGAAGCGATTGTCGCTCAGCGACTCGTGCGAAGAATTTGCAATAACTGTAAAGAAGAGTACGCCCCTTCATCGGAAGAATTATTAGAACTCAAACTTCATAAAGAAGATGTTGCGGACCGCACGTTCTACAGAGGTAAGGGGTGTGAATCATGTAACAACAGTGGGTATCGAGGGCGTCTTGCCCTTTTTGAAATTATGGAGTTTGATGATTCTCTTCGCGAACTTGTTCTCTCCCAAGCTTCAACAGCAATTTTGCGAGTCGAAGCTCAGAAGCGTGGAATGAGGAGTTTGCGAGATAGTGGATTGCTTTCAATTTTTGATGGTCAAACAACAATCGATGAAGTTGTACGAGAAACGATGCTCGATGAATAATAAGTTCAATGGTCAAATTTCAATGGAGTGTAACGCATGCCAACGTATGTCTACGAAGCCCTAAACGCTGCAGGAAAACCAGAAAAAGGACGCATCGAAGCTGAAAGCAGCGACTCAGCGATTGCTGCAATTCGTCAGAATGGTTTCTTCCCGACAACTGTCCGCGAAGAGAAACTCAAAGGTGCTTCTTCTAAGGGCTCAGACAAAAAAGAAGAAAAGAAAAAAGCGAAGAAGAAAAAGGGTGGTTTCAATATTTCAATTGGCGGCGTGAAGACGAAAGTTCTTACCCAATTCACTCGTCAACTTTCGACTTTGCAAGATGCTGGCTTGCCTCTTTTGAGATCACTTCAAATTCTCGAGCAACAACAAAAACCCGGCAAACTTAAATCAATTCTTGCAGATGTTGTTGAAGATGTGGAATCTGGAACAAGTTTGTCCGATGCCATGAGTAAACATCCAAAAGCATTCGACCGTTTGTATTGCAAAATGGTCGCAGCAGGTGAAATTGGTGGCGTGCTTGATGTAATTTTGCAACGACTTGCTGGGTTTATGGAAAAAGCTGAACGGCTAAAAGCCCGCATCAAAGGCGCAATGATTTATCCAATTTGCGTCATCGTTGTCGCAGTCGGCATTGTCACGGGCATTATGTATTTTGTGATTCCAAAATTCAAAGATATATTTGACGACTTCGATGTTACTCTTCCCGGAATTACGTTATGGCTTATCGATGCCAGTTTGTGGATTGCTGGCACTCCTGAATCAGGCGATCAAGCCATTCCCGGTTGGGTATGGATGGTTGCGGGTCCATTTCTTATCTTTTTCTTCTTTAAGATTATTCGTAAAACTAAAGCAGGTCGAGCGATTGTCGACATCATTCTTATGAAAATTCCTGTTCTTGGAAACCTTGTCGAAAAAACATCAGTGGCGAGATTTACGCGAACCCTAGGCACCCTTATTTCTGCTGGGGTCCCAATTCTTGAAGCGGTACTTATTACTCGTGATACATCTGGAAACCATGTCTATGAAAAGGCATTGACTAGCGTGCATGATTCAATTCGTGAAGGAGAATCCGTTGCAGATCCTCTTCGTGAAGCGAAGGTGTGTGACTCAATTGTTGTCAACATGATTGAAGTTGGGGAAGAAACCGGAGATTTAGATGTGATGTTAGTTAAAGTTGCTGACAACTATGATGAGGAAGTTGATGTTGCAGTGACAGCACTGCTCAGTTTGCTTGAACCGATGTTGGTTGTTGTTCTTGGTGGGATCGTCGGCACAATCGTGCTCGCACTCTTTATGCCACTTGTAAAAATGATTGAATCGGTATCGGATGCAGGGTGATTGCATAATGAAGAACGTAAACGAACAACACCGAAGAGCATTTACGCTCGTAGAATTACTCATTACGATTTCTTTAATCGTCATTCTTGTGGGGATTTTGACTGTTGCGTTAAGTGCTGCTAGAACGGCTGCGCAAGTTGCTGAAACACAATCTCGGTTGACTGCTTTGAAGCAAGCAACAGTGAGATTCAAAGATGACGTTGGATATTATCCAGCGGTCCTCGATATGCAACGGAACCTTGCATTGCCTTTCCCAGTATATCCAAGCCCAACAGCGAACTCACCACAGCAAACATATCGGTACCAAACCCAAGATTGGTATTCGATTACTTCTCCAGCAGAATTTTTAATGGGATATGGAAACCAAGCAGAGGATGGTTATGGTCGACTTGTCGGCTCTAGTCCAACTGATTCTGATTATGAAGAAATTCCAAGACTCGGCATTCGCCACCCGAATGTCGACGGAGTCTGGCGAGCAACTGACACTCAGTCGGGAGTTGGCACAGGAAATGGACTCATTGAAGAACGGTTGCCATCAGCCAGAGGCAAACTGTATGGTCCTTACTTAGAAGTTGAAAATGAACAGATGTTTGGACGAATCGCATTTGAAACGGACGGTGTAACTCCAATACTCGATCCTGTGACAAATCAAGTTAAAATCTTTTATCCGGGTGATCCAGAATATGACACGGACATGCCAATGGTCATCGTTGATACTTGGGGTGTTCCAATTCGATATTACAGGCCGATTTATCCAAATCCAACTGACCCAACTCTCCCATTGTCAGGTATTGCAAAAACATACCCGCCAGGCAATCGATACACAGTAGAAAGCCCTAGACCAACGCTCAGCGATTTTATTGCTCTAAGGCCGTATGCCTTTTCTCCAAATAATGTCATCGACGGAGTTCTTCCAGATTTTATGGAGGGAATTGATTCGAACTCAGGTGACACATCGACATCGATGGAGTTACAAGTTGGACGATTTGCATATTTCTCTTTAGGCCCCGATCAGCAGATGAATTCACATATACGAGCAGATTACGTTGGCTTACCTGGAAATGATGACGAAAATGCAACAGATGAAGCGAACGCAGACAACATTGTAGAGGTAGGACCATAATGAATTCTTCACGAAAAAGAACCAATAAAAAAAGCGCTTTTACGCTTGTAGAAATGATAATTGTCATTGGCATCATTGCGTTGCTTGCAGCGCTGACGTTAGGCATTTCAAGTAGCGTGATGCGGAACAGCGAAATACGCAAAACAGAGGACGTCTTGAAATTGATGACGATGGCTCTGCAAGAGTGGGAACTTGAGCGAGGGAGGTCGGTTACATTTGAAGGATATATCCCAGTGCCAAATGGGATGTATGACGTCTGGACGAACGGTGAATATATCGACGCTCCTTCATTTTCTGAGCAGGGCTTAATCGATGCCTTGATGCTTCATGCAATGAAAACCAGAATTGAAACAACCGTTGATGTTCTCATGCAATCTGAATCGGCGCATGACATCCTCTCTAAGATTCTCCCTGAACATTCTTGTCGAACATCTGGCTCTGCGCCAAATGAAGTGCATACAAGTGAATTGTGCACGGTCGATGATGAACATGGAAAAATTGTCGTTGATGCATGGGGCACGCCAATAGGAGTTGTCTTTCCGGGTCGAAATTTTGCCGAAGCGAATCTAGACGCTACTCAGCCACCATTCGCTCAAGACTTAAGTGGAGATCAAACGGTCCGCGATCAAGTTGAAGATGGGCTTGGGTCCTGTATTAATGCTCGACCATACTTTGTTTCCGCTGGACCTGACCGATTATGGGGATATCGCTTTCAATCCAACGACGTCAATTCTGTTCCTGATAACGAAAAGTGGGCAGCATCAATCGACAACATTTATTCCTACGAACCATTTCTTGTGGAGTCAGCCCGTTGAATGGTTTTTCTTTACAACTGAAACACTCATCTAAAGGCTTCACTCTGGTTGAATTGATTGTGGTGATGGTCATCATGACAATCCTCGCAGGGCTTTCAGCAATTGCATATCGCGGTATTGCGGCTGATTTGCGAATGTCATCGGCAGTCAACACCGTTATTGCTGGACTGGACAACGCTAGAGCGATGGCGATTAAGAAGAACAGGTATATCATGACTGTCTTTCGCCCACGTCTTTCAGACGATGGCACCGAGCAAGTGATTGACATTGTTGTCGCCGAATGGAATGGTGATTCTGCGAGTGCAAATACTGGAAATTCAATTTGGACGTTTGACCGATTTGTTCCAGTACAAGGGATTCAAGTCCGTACGGTTGAAGGTGGAGTGAACATTGCAGGACCCGGTTATGGAACCGGTGCAGATGATGCATGGTGGTGTGCTTCGTTTTTGCCATCGATTCTTGATGAGCCCTATGGTTCGATGGTTGGCGT
Source organism: uncultured Isosphaeraceae bacterium (assembly GCA_964602215.1). GTDB lineage: Bacteria > Planctomycetota > Phycisphaerae > Phycisphaerales > SM1A02. The sequence continues at coordinate 7,920 of CAZRPZ010000063.1, forward strand.
GTTGTATAACCCTGAAGGTCGTGTTGTCGTTCGTAACGCAGAAAGTGGCGCGGATCGAATTTGGATTGACTTCGATTTAGATTGGGTTCAGCAATTTGAAGGCGATATTTCTGTTGATTGGCAAGACACAGACATCGTGACGAATCCTTGGAATACTGAAGTTGAAACTGGTTCTGATTCTTTTAAGTTGGCGATGGCTCAAGGCGAGCCCTTTGTCAGCATGACTCTTATTTTATCAGTCTTCAATGAAAAGGAGTTTCGCGATTCTGTAGACACAACTTCTTGGAGCAATTCGTCCGTGCGAGACAATGCATATACTCAATACATTGAAGCAAATGCTGAACGAATTCAGTTCGATCGGTATAGCGGGGTGCCAATCAAATGATGAATCGAACTATGCATCGCGGGTTTTCACTCATCGAACTCTTGCTTGCGATTTTTATTTTGGGTATTGGCATCATTAGTATTGCAACCCTTTTCCCTGCAGGGATTGCACAGCAACAAAAAACAGCCGATGACATCGTTGGCCCCATCGTTGCGAGAAATGCCTTTACATTAATTCGTTCGCGAGTTGAGCAAGAGGATTTTGGTGGAGCAGAATCATTCGAGCCATTTTGGTCACCTGCGATGTGCGGTTTTTCCATTTCACAAGAAAATGTGAACCCATGGCCTACGATTTGTGGTGATTGGATGTGGCGACGACCAGCAATGGTGCCTTCTGATTTTGGTGATACTGGCGACCCCTATGCGATTTCACTTCGAGGTGCTATCGATATTTTCGCAACTCCAGACACTCGTATTTTGGCAGGCGGTCAAAACCCACTTGTTGAAGATTGGACACCAAACTATGAAAATGAACCGGGTATTCCATATAACAAAGAGCGATATCCAGATGTCGATGTTGACTCAAACGGTGATGGCGTGCCAGATTATTCACGGTTGAATGTGCCTTCAAAAAGAATACTCTCAGCTGAGCGGCAATATCCAATGTGGTCAGGCGATCCAATGGAACGCCCGAAAGCACAGTATTACTGGGATTGCATGTTCAGAAGGTACGAGGGAAGAGTGCTGGTGGCGATTTTTGTCTACCGTGTCATTGATCCGTTAAATGATGGTCCATATACAGTTGAAACAACTGGATTGGCGACACCAAACTTCCCGCTCTATGCAAATCTTGCAACATCTCCAAACGTTGGGTCTTGGAGTGCGCTTGCTGGTAGCGAATTATTGCAGGGAACCGAAACCGTTGACCCGACAGTCGAAGGTGGAATGTGGCAATATCCCGGACAGTGGCTTGTTGATCAAAACGGAAATGTTCACCACGTCCAGCGAGGACGAAGAAGAGCAAATAACACAAATCCCGTCCTCCTTACAGCGAGACCATCTGAACTATCTGTCTTTGAAAGTGTTGAGTATCCCGGAAATGCCGGTGTGAATGTCAATTGGTGGGATCAATCAATGACTCCTGTATTTCCAAGCGGCTTTGTAGACGAAGGTGTTGTGACAGATATTTGGTACATCCCAATTGAAGATCGACAAGACCGAAAACTCATTCCAGTCTATGCAATGGTGGAGGAGTTATGATGATTCAATCTTCATCTCAAAAGAGGGGATTTACACTTCTTGAATTGATGGTTGCTGTCGTTGTGTTGCTTGTCATCATGGTTGCTGTCGGAAGAATTTTTAGCACCACGAGTGATATTTCTGCATCTGGTCAAGCAATTTCTGAAACGTTACAGCAGGGTGTTGCAGTTGAACAGCAATTGCGAAGTGATATCGCAAGCGTCTCTCGCGATGGGTTCTTTGCGATTCGAAGTGTTGCAGTTGCAAATAACTTGAAAGGGGAGTTCTTACTTATTGATGATTCTCTCCCGCCTGAAGAAATTATCCGATGCGACCAACTTGTATTCTTTACTGATGGCATCGCTTCGGCAATGAGTTTACCTAACACGCTTGGTTCAGGTTCTGGTGGCACTGACTTTGCAGGTCAAGGTCTTGCCTCGATGGTCTACTATGGACATGGTGTGCGATTTCCTCATCTTGAGGGTCAGGGGCAGGGATCAAATGATTTGTTTGAATCAGATGACCCAGTGCTCTTGATGGCAAATCCTACGGATATAGTAACCCCTTGGTATGAGGGATCAGTTGATGTTGAAACTCGGCAATACCCGAACTCGAATGCGCAGCGATTCGATGTTGTAGCGAGTGGTTTTTCTGCGAATGGTACACAGGGCTCTCCTAGTGATTGGGTTTTATGTCGGCAAGCGATTGTTCTTGCGGATGATGATCAAAGTGCCCCCGATGCGGACAGCAAAAAATCATTCATGGCAAGGGGAATTTCAGCTCATACAATTTTTCCTTGGGATCCCCGAATAGGTGGTTCAAATGTGTATCCACACGTTTTACATGGGCGAGTAGACATTGCTGCATCCCAAATAGATGACATTCGGCAAAGTGTTTTGCAGGAAATTGAAGTTTCTAGTTCCACCGCGCGTATGTGGCGTGATTCCACATCTTCAGTTGATCAACAAGAACTCATTGCTTCTCTGTTTTATTGGCCACGAGTGGAACCACATCCTCCAACAGCGATTCGGTATGACCAAGCAATGATGATGTCTGCACTTGCAGAGGGTTGCGTTTCATTCAAAATTGAGTGGACGTATGATGATGGTGTTGGTGAAGCCACAGATGCCAATTACAACTGGTTTAGGGGATATACCTATGACCAAATTTTACCTCAGCCATGGTTTGGTGATGCAAGACCTGCTGAGCCAAAAATTAGCGATTTCTATACAATTAATTTTGACACCTTGACAGATTTTACGGATGATGCAATAGACGGGAATATCTCGCATATACCGTCAGCAACCATCGATCCTACACTTATTGAACCTCAGTTCTTCGTAGGCGATGGTACAACGGTCGCACCTGTGCCGACGATTCAAGCAGGAAGCAACCGCATTGAAGAATACTGGGCAATTTTTGGCTATAACGGAAGTGAACCATTCTTTGAGAATGGCTTGGATCTTCTAAACGATGGATTTACCGATGATGCGTATCTTGTTGATGGAGGCGATTTAGCGGGGAATACCACGTGGAGATATACCCCTTGGCCTAGTGCACTAAGAATTACCATGAGATTGCTTGATCGGGACAATCGTCTTGGTTCTGGTTGGACGTACCAATTTGTCGTTGACTTGCCGGAGCAAACACAATGAGCCACTCACACAGATCCAATCGAACGAGACGAGGGAACGCACTGATTCTTGTTGTCGGTATCTTGGTCTTGCTCGTACTTGTTGCAACTGCGTTTATTACGAAAACACAAAGTGGTAGAGCAACAGCCGTTGCTCAACGTGATTCTGCCCAAATTGCAGATAGAGCAGAGACGATTCACAGAGAAATTGCAGATGAAGTTGCCATCGCGTTATTCCCAAGAACACTTGCAGCTACCTTCGAGGCACCTGCAAATAGCGCAAATGCGCGGCGAGTTGCACCTTCACTTGATACCCCTCGGTATGGACTTGACCCGAATTACCCATTTAACTTTGCACCGTACGAAGTGGTACCTTGGACGAATCCTCCAGATGACGAAACCATTAATGGTGTTCCACCATTGGGACCAGATAATCCCTTAGGCGGTCCATCCTTTGGAGATTCGCGTTGGCTTCGTGATACTGAACCGCAGCGGGCAGATGTTATTGACCTTATTGGACAAGGGCTTCCAAATTGGTCATTTACCGATGGTACGCCTGAAACATTTACACACTGGCGTCATCTGACGAATTTGTCAAGAAGTGGAAACGCGTGGCGTATTATCAAAGACATCAGCAATATCACCGGAAACGGACAATTGAGTGTAGTGCCTCCAGTCGTTTCTAATTTAGACATTCCAGTTGAACAGTGGCCTCTTGCTCGACCGAGGCGTGCAAGTGGCTGGCAAGGCACCGGCATGAGTGAACAGGGAGGTTTTCCCATGTACCCAGCTCTGTTAACGGGTGGACAAGGCAACTTCAACCTCTGGCAACAGTGGCAGACGATTGATGGATGGGCAGCTGCGCAACTTGACCCCACGTTACTGCCTCAAAATTTTCTAGATTTAAGTGATTTGAACGGAGATGGAATTCACAATGACCCTTCCAATGGTGAACGGCCAAGCGATGCCTTCATTCAAGGCACAAATCGATGGCACACTGAAAAGTGGATTACCGACGCAGATGGCGATGGCTTTACGGATGCTCTGTGGCATCTCTTTCCGCAAAACTTAGGCCCCGATACAAAGCAAATTGTTGCAGTGTCAGTGACGGATAATAGTGCGCTTGGCAATACAAACGTGGCAACGCAATTCCAGCGAAGTGATTATTTCACTTCAGACGATTACCATGGCGAGGCAACAAAGGGACACACCCCAGCAGATCTCGCCCTTGTTGGCCAGAATGATCATTGGGGCGCCTTCTCTTGGCGTGTTGGATTTATGGACAATCTGGCAAATTCACCCGGAAGTACCGCCATTCCAAATGGACAAGAGTGGATTTCCTATTATCAAATTGGTACGAACAATGGTGTCGAAGTCAATTGGGATACAGGGCAGTGGCGAGATACTGTCAACGTGAGTTTGCTTGATGAACTTGGGATTGAAGTCGATGAAGATTTTGAGAATCCTTCCTTCAACGACACCACAAACAATTTGAACCCAACAGATGACGTGTACTCACAGTATGGTCGATTATGGTATTGGCAACTCGCAGGACGTAAACCGTTTGAAGCAACAAATGGTTTTAGACCATTTACGTTTTCAGATGAAATGGAACTGAGAATTGCAGAGGGTAATAACTACCAAGCAGTTGCCTCTCGTTTTGAGCGGTCGGTGAACCAAATCATTTCTGGAGTTGACGTTCAATTTTTACGAAGCCATTATTCGACTCGTCATGAGGCAAGTGAATACCGCGATCAACTTGACAACCGGCAGTTGCTTTTTGACAATCGGCGAAAACTCACCATGTTTAGTGGGGCAAGAAATGACTTGCTACCACCATGGCTGCGTTGGGAAGATCGGTTTTACAACCGTCACGATCCAGAAGGGCTTGGTATTCCAACCGGATATGATTCATTTGATATCGGGACGTACGAAGCGGCTGGTATTCCTGCAGCGATTCGACCGGGAGTCTACGGCTCAACCTTCCCTATGAAAATTTCAATTGAAGGGATTAATGCTGCAATTGCAAATGGGCAAGCCGGTTTAGAAGCAGCGGTGCGTAACTGGCTAGAACAGTCAAGGGCGAAACTTGACTTACGTGAATATTACCCCGGTGAATTTTTGTTTCCAGATCCAAATGAGGAATATTGGTGGGAATCAAATATGGATGGGAGATTGACGTTTGCTGAGCGTTTGCCATTGCAATTGCTACTGGCAATGACAGATGGTCAAGAGCAAGGCGTGAGCAGTATAGATGCTACAGGGCAGGCAGCAAACGCTCCACTTGGAACGTATCTCCAACCAGAAACAGACGGCGATTGGGATGCAATTGACACGAATTATTATCAGCAAGCACGTATTGCAGCAGCAGGACTTGCGTCAAATATCCTGACATATCGTGATGAAGATTCTTCTTGGCGACAGCACTCAGTTCTCCCATATACCTTTAACAGTGTTGAGAGAATGAAAGATTTGCCACTCTCTCAAGCAGTTACGCCTCCGATTATTGGGCGGCAATCGAACGATGGCATAGACCCAGTCTGGGGGACGTACGTTCCTTATGCAGATGCTCACGTTGCAGGACCAAACGAGCCAACTATTGAAATGCTTGGCTTGGAAGCACAACCATTTATTTTGGAAGCATTTATTGCACACGCTCATGAAGCAAAAGATGGTGGGAAGCATTGGGCATGTTGCCTTGAAACGGGTGGTTGTGAAGATGTTTCAATAGATACATGTGAGGCCTTGCTCGGAGGAACTTTCTTCGAGGGCTCATTCTGTGACCCAAATGGGGATGGAGACTTAGATGATAGCCCTTGCCCTGAGCAAGGTGCTTGTTGTCTGGATACAGGAGGTTGTTTATATACAAGCCAATCTGAGTGCGATGAGATGGAAGGTGTATACCAAGGTGACGCGGTTTCTTGTCAAGACGAGCCCTGTTATGGTGCATGTTGTGTTGATGGTACGGATAATTCAGGAGCCGCCGAATGTATAGATATTTCTGCATCGACATGCGGCGAACTCGGGGCAACGTTTGCAGGGTTTGGTACAGAGTGTGCGACGACAACGTGTTCGCCTCTTGGTTCCTGTTGTTTTGCAAGTGCAAGCTGCATGGATACGCTTAGTGAATTTCATTGCAATTCATTAGGTGGCACATTTGAATTAGGTGTGTTCTGTGCTTCTGACCCATGTGAACTTGGAGCATGTTGTCTTTCTTTAGATTACGGAGCGTGTGTTGAAGTTACGCAGGAAACATGCCAGAGTGATTTAGGCGGAACGTACACCGATACAGGTGTGCTTTGCCTGAGTGATCCTTGTGTCAACATTGGTGCTTGTTGCATGCCAAGCGGTAGTTGTATCGATGTCATGTCAGGGGCTGCGTGCCTTGCAGATGGTGGCACATTCACTGCAGGAGTTGCATGTGTTGATGGATCAACGTTGACGTCCATAAGTACTCCGCTTGCTGACACATGGTTGCGAGAATCTGAACCAACGACTGTATTTGGAACGCAAACGAATTTTCTCATTGGTGAAGAAGGTGGGAATAATCGAGCGCATCTCCTAATAGATTTTGATATTGACGACAATGTCGAAGCAGGCAATGTCATTGATGCAACAATTGTCTTAGATTATGAACAATTTTTCGGAGTGAACTCCACAGTAACCATTGCCCGTCTGGCGCAAACTTGGGAGAGCCCAACAGCGACGTGGAATACATTTGATGGGGTTACGCCTTGGCCAAATGGTGCTGGAGCGTTCGGTGATGCTGATGAATCTATCGAGGTAGAAACACTTACAGTCGGAACTTCGGGGGATGTCAAAATACAAGTTGAGCAGTTTGTTCAAGATGCAGTTTTAAATCGCGATGGATTGCTCTCTCTCATTATGTACAAAACTATACCTGACGGAGCAGAAAGTAATACCCAGTTTGCAAGTAGTGAAACAAAAACAGGAACAGCGCCAACTTTGACAGTTAAATATGTGATTGGCGTAAGCCCGTGTGCCTCTGCCTGTTGTTTAAGTACAGATGTCTGTGAAACAGTTTCTCAAGAAACCTGTGCTGACCTTGGCGGAACATTTACAGCAGGCGTCGACTGTGCCTCTGGTGCTTGTGAGGGTGCGTGTTGTTTTGCAACAGGTGGTTGTGAAGTGCTCTCTCAAGAATCATGTGAATCCCAATTCTCTGCTACGTATAGTGGGCCGGGCACATCGTGTAGTGTTGAAGAGTGCGGCATCGAGGGTGCATGTTGTTTGGAATATACGCCTGATGAAATTTGGTTAAATGAATTGTTATATGACAATTCACCTGTCTGGGTCAATGAGTTTCAATATGACTCAGTAGATCCAGTATGGCTAAATGAACTTCACTATGACAATTCGATTGATCCATGGGTCAATGAGTTTCAGTATGACACAGTCGATACTGTGTGGCTAAACGAATTGCACTATGACAACGCGGGTGCAGATGTCAATGAATTTGTCGAAATTGCACTCGATTCCTACATCGACCCAGCAACAGTTGACGTTCTTTTATACAACGGTGCTGACGGAACGCTGTATGACACCCTAGATGTAGATACGTTTGTAGTTGGCGCGGTAGAAGGCGGTAAAACTCTTTACTCGCTTGTACTTCCAGTAGATGGTTTGCAAGATGGACCAGACGGAGTTGCAATTACTGTTGGAGGTGTTGTTGAACAATTTGTCAGTTATGAAGGGACATTCTTTGCTACAGACGGTCCAGCAAACACCATAAAATCTGATGATTATGGCATTTCTGAGTCTGGACTCAACGCTGTGGGAACCTCGATTGGTATAGATGGAACTGGGTCAAACTTTGCAGATTTCTCACCAGTAGCATTCAATCCAGATTCAAGGGGGGCGATTAACGTAGGGCAACAAATAGACGAAGGTGAACTGATAGAGATTGCACTTGATACACAAATTGATCCAGCGACGACAACAGTGTCTATATCTTTATACAACGGCGCAGACGGCACTGTGTATGACACACTCAACTTAAATACATTTACTGTTGGCAGTTCAGGTGCAGGTCAAACACTTTATACAACACTCACGACCCTACAAGATGGAAATGACGGCATCGCAATTACCGTTTCTGGAGTGTTGAAACAATTCATCAGTTACGAGGGAGCGTTCCTCGCAACAGATGGTCCTGCGACAGGCGCTGTTTCTGAAAATCTTCCTGTATCGCAAGCAAATGCTGATGCAACAGCTTCACTCGGATTAACTGGTACTGGTTCTCAGTATTCAGAATTTACATGGTCTGCGCTTGATCCAAGGACTGTTGGTACAGTGAATACTGGGCAAACCATCGAACCACTTGGTGAATTTATTGAAATTGCACTTGATGTCCATATCGAACCAGATGATGTTCAAGTACTTCTCTATAACGGTGCTGATGGCACGGTGTATAGCACACTCGCTGTAAATACATTTGCTGTAGGTGAAGAACAAAACGGTAAAATTATCTATAGTTTGGCAATTGCTGGTGATGGCTTGCAAGATGGACCTGATGGTGTTGCGATTACCGTTGATGGCGCTGTTAAACAATTTGTGAGTTACGAGGGGACATTTACAGCGACAGATGGAGCTGCAAGTGGGTTGACATCACTTGATTATGGCATCTCAGAAGAAAATGCCGCTATCGGAACTTCGATTGGGCTTGAAGGAACTGGATCAGATTATGGAGATTACACTCCAGTTCAGTTTGGAATTGGGACGCCTTCACAAGTTAACGACGGGCAGCAGATCGATGAAAATGAACTCATCGAAATAGCACTCGACACTGAAATCGATCCTTCAGTGACGGCTGTTCAAGTTCTTCTCTATGACGGCAGTGATGGCACAGTGTATGACACCCTTGATCTCAATACGTTTGCGGGTGGAAGTTCGCAATCTGATATGAAACTCTTTTTCATACTCTCAAACTTGCGTAACGGTGATGATGGAATAGCGATTACTATCGATGGAGTAGTGAAACAATTTATAAGTTATGAGGGTTCTTTCGTCGCGACTGATGGTGCTGCTGTTGGCTTAACCTCTGAAAATATTCCAGTAACCCAATCGGAAGCACCACCAACTGCTTCGATAGGTTTGACGGGTGCGGCTCCTCAATATTCAGAATTTAACTGGACCACGTTTAATCCTAGAACGCCCGGATTCTTTAATTCAGGACAAGTTGTGACTGCATATACAGAATTTATTGAAATTGCTGTGTCAACGAATGTTGGCATTAATGATGTTTCAGTAGAACTCTATTCAAATGCTGGAACACTGTATGACACAGTGCTAGGTAATGAGTTTGTGCTTGGTGAATCACAGGGCGGGATGAATATTTACTCAGTCAGCCGTTCTGAAGACTTTTTAGATAATGGACCTGCTGCACTAGCAATTCTTCGGGATGGAGATGTCGTCGGCGTTGGTCTTGATCGGCAATTTATAAGTTATGAAGGCATTGTCACAGCAACTGATGGCGCTGCTATTGGAATGACATCATCCCTTATTCCTATTCCATTGAACAATGCAGTTGTCGGAACCTCGATTGGACTTGTTGGTGCTGGCTCGTACTATTCTGATTTTGGGTGGAGCGAATTTGCGACAAATTCCATGGGAGATATTAACGCAGGTCAGACGATTGATTTACTTGAAGAATCTGAAGTCTGTATCGAAATTTCATCAACCTCTTGTGGTTTGCTTGATGGAGAGTTCCAAGGCGAATCAGTATCCTGTGGAGCTGTACCTTGTGGTGCTGAAATTATTCGTGGGTCATGTTGTTTTAATACGGGTGAATGCGAAGATATCGATTCTGCAACATGCCATGAACTTGAAGGCGATTATCAAGGGGATGGAATTTCATGTCTTGATATACCGTGTGTTGCTGAAGGTGCTTGCTGTCTAGAGAGTACATCCTGTTTAGATTTGGATCAGGAATCATGCGAGGATCTTGCTGGTACGTTCTTTGTTGGAGAAGAATGTAGCAATTCGCCATGTAACGGTGCATGCTGCTTGCCAGATGGTGCTTGTACAGACGCGCTCAATCAAACCGAGTGTGAAAGTTCATCTGGAATATATAGAGTTGGTACTTTCTGCGAATTTATGCCATGTGTTGGTGCATGTTGTATTGCGCCTTCCACATGTCGAGTTCTCTCCGAAACAACGTGTGAACGTGTGTTCGGAGGAACATTCCAAGGATTTGGAACACTATGCACAACTGATCCATGTACTTTTGGTGTTGAGGGTGCTTGCTGTGTTGAGGCTGGCGGTGGTTGTTCAGAAATTTTGGAGGACGCATGTACTGCATTGGCTGGCGTATTCTCTGGTGACGGAACAACTTGTCAAACTGTTGCATGCTTAAATAGTTCCATTGTGGGCGCATGTTGTTTGCCTGATTCTACTTGTGTTGATGTGGTTTCCGAAAAGACTTGTGATTCTCTTGGTGGTTTGTATCAGGGAGACACTACTTCTTGTGCGGATAATCTTTGCACAGGTGCGTGCTGTTTAGATAGCGGCTCATGTATTGACACTACTCAAACTGGTTGCGATGCTTTGGTTGGATCGTTTATGGGGAACGGCACTGCGTGCAGCACGATTCCTTGCCGAAGTGCATGTTGTTTAGACAGTGGCAGTTGCATTGATGTCAAGATGATGCCATCGTGCGATAATTATGGTGGCTTCTTTATCGGTTTCGGTTCCGTTTGTTCAACTGACCCTTGTGCAGGAGCATGCTGCACGAGCCCAGTTGGATGCGAAGTAGTATCTCTACGTTCATGTGCAAATATGGGTGGTTCGTTCCACGGAATAGGAACTTCTTGCGTTGAAGATACTTGCGTAGAAGGTTCATGTTGTTTGAACAGTGGAACTTGCTTAGAAACAACACAAAGTACATGTGAAGACATCCTGTTCGGGACCTTTATGTTTGGTGCATCATGTTCAAGCGACCCTTGTCTTGGGGCTTGCTGTTTATGGGCAGGCGGTTGTGAACTGCTTTCAATTGACACGTGCAATAGTCTGTGGGATCCAGATCGTACATTTACATGGGAGGAAGATGATCAACCAGGATTCTTTAATGGTTTTGGAACTGCATGTGGTCCAATGACATGTGTGCCTACGGGCACTTGCTGTTTGCCGAGTGGTTCGTGTGTAGACATTATGGATGTAGAGAACTTTGAAACATCCCCAGATGGTTTCGTGTATTACTGCGAAGAGGTTATGGGTGGAAAATACAACTTCGGCGAATCGTGTTCAAATACGGAGTGTGCTTCAGCATGTTGTATCCCAAGTGGTTGTGAAAATCTTCCTGAGGACACATGCTCAGCAGTTGGTGGTGATTATCTAGGCGGTTTCTTATGTGAAGATTCTCCATGTGAACTGGGGACATGTTGCTTTGATAGTGGCAGTTGTCTTGAATTAACTGAAGATTCTTGTGAAGACTATTTCGGAGGGATCTGGTCAGTTGGCGCGAACTGCGATGGACCTGATGGTGATCCGAACACAGGGGACGAGCCATGTATTGGGTACTTTATTGTGACTGATGATGTTCTTGAATGTCCACAAGAAACAGTTGCTGTTGTGCAACTGGCAAATCCTTTTGATGTTGAAATAGATTTAAACGATTACGCTGTCGAGTTGTTCGGACAAGAATATTCCTTTGCTGATTCAAATTTAGTTTTAGCTCCGTCAACTCCAGAAAATCCAACGACTGCAATACTATACTCTTTGCCGATTTCGCCCACGATTGAAGATCCGCTCGCAGTTCATAATTTTAACGATGACTGGATTGATTTCCTCGACATTGAAACAACTGATCATCCTGCGAACTCACTCTTCATATCGGTGAATGATGTTAATGAGGTTTGGAGTACAGACAGGACGTATTATGATGGTCTTATTGCAGGTCAGCAAAACAGTATTGCGTTGTATAAATTCGATGGCGAGGTGGGCGTGAATCGACAACGAGTACTCGTAGATCGAATTGACCCTCCCGATACAACGGATTCATTTGATAAACGTGTCGTTGAGACATTTGATAAGGAGTGGGTCAAGGTTGGTGATGATGGATATGTCACAGTAACAGATAGTAATGATGACAGGATTGAAGCAATCGCAGATACAACAGCGATGCTTGTTCAATGGGATCGTGTGACTAGGGCATGGGGTGCTGATATTCCAGACATAATGCGGTACGGTGAAACAACGTGGCAGAACGAGCAAATCGATGCATGGGAACAAAACCCAAGGTATGTCTTTGCTGCGAATGATGCAATACGTAGCGTTGATATTCGAAAGGTGACGAGTCCTGACACCTCGCCACCGACGAGCGATATTTTCTATACCTCTGGTTTTCAATGGTCGGATCTTACCGAGCCACTTGATCCAGACGATTTAGATGGAGACACCAATCCTGATTCAGGTGATGATGACTTAATTGCTGATAATCCTGACCCATGGTTCACAGTTGAGGTTTGGTCACCAAGGGCTGGTTTGTTTAGGCCAAATATAAGTGTTGAGGGTGAAGTACAGGGAGGATTGCGATTCAGGAAACCAACGTATTTTGATATGAACTATCTGGAAGATGCGCTGTATCAAACCCAAGGCATACGGTCATTTGCTGATAAAGGTTGGTATAGTCAAGTTAAAGATGAGGATGGCGACAAATCAACTTCAGACACACCAGCATTTATTGATAATACTGGTGGTGGGACAGATGGCGATGAACCAAACGAATACATTGAGTTTGCAGAAGTTGACATGTCATTGGCGTTCCCAATGCAAATGTTGCAGAAGGATGGTGATTTTGAACAAGTCGGCGAGGTATTAAATTGTTGGCTGTTTGGACACTTAGTTGAGGGGGTTCATAATAAAGTAGATGATGATTCATTTCTTAATCTGCCACTTGGTCCACTAGATGTGGATGGCTCAGTGTCGGTTGATGCTGGAACTGTCGTGACTTTTAGTGAATTTATGTTTCCACGATGGGGAACTGAAGAAGATTGGTGGGCACCTTGGGTAGCTTCAATTGTAAATGATGAGGTAGTGTTATCCGAGGGTGTGAATCGTTTGCGCTTTATGCCGATTGGTGATACTGATACTCCACTTATGATGGGCGGTCGAAGTGAACTTGATGAATTCTTGTCACCGATTGCTCGGAATTATCCTTGGCCTCGCTTGCCGATTGCTTCTCGTGTGATTGACTCATTTGTGTGTGATGGTCCGGGCAGACCCGATTACAATGTTGATGGAGTTGGCGATGATCTTAATCCAGTTGGAGCTTGGTGGCAGTATCCATCAACTCACTCCTATTACAATGCAAATGGATTCAGTGGAAAAGCAACCCCCGGAATTATAAATATCAATACAGCTCCGGTGGAAGTTCTGAGAATGTTGCCACACATGTTTAAAGTTGTGCATGAAACTAGTACAGTTGATTCAGGCAATATAGATGTTGTTGATCGCAATCCACGTTCCTTAGTCCCAGAATCAATTGTGCAATGGCGAGAGGGAGCAAATGGATTCTCGGATCCGCTTACTGGAACAGGTTTTACAGGTGGGCCAGATTACAGCGATCGATCGTTTATGCTTGATCTTTCGTACGGTGCAGGACCTAAACATACAAGAGGCTTTTCTTCCCCCTCAGAAATTGGTCTGCTTCAAGGATATGGTGTGGAAGATGATATTTATGAACCATGGCATGTGAGTAGTACGCACAATGCAGTTCGTGATGCTGCTGCGTGGAAGATTGATTTTGCGCGTCTAGACCCCTTCAATTATCGTGATACAACCGTTGCAGATTATTCAATTTCAAGTCTTGTTGGTAAGTATGTTGGTGCACCAATCAGCACGGAAGTGAATCATAATTTATATTACGGCGAGGATTCCATCGTTGGTGATGGTGTGAGTGGTGATGCCGAAGAGAAAAACTTGTTGCAAGCAGGAATTTCAAATCTAATTGGAACGACGAGCGATATGTTTACTGTGCATATTCGAATACGAACGTTCAAGCGAAATCCAATTACTGGAATTTGGGATGCAACTGATCTTGATTACATTGTCGACGACAGCCGTTACGTGATGCTTGTTGACCGAAGTAACGTCGAAACTCCATCGGATAAACCAAAAATCCTCTACTTCGAAAAATTGCCTAACTAAAATTAGTAGTTTGAATCTATGCCCGTCTCGCCACGCTCATCCGCAAAATGACGTGCGGGGCGGGTTTTTTCATCTCATCACCTCGGCTTCGAGCCAACTCACCAGCGCAATATGGCTCAGAGCCAAGCAGTCGAAGCAGTAGGGCTCTGAGCCAAGATGCGCATTTTTGATAGTGTAAAGTCCGTTGAGGGGTGTCAGGTACTCGCTGAAGTGGAGTTTTCTCTGTGTACTTCGCCTGTGCATTTTTGTATAAAGAGGTACTATCTTATTTGACATAAGGAGTAAGAATATAAAGAGTACGAAATTGATTATTGGTTTTCTTTTCTTGATTTGCGCGAGCATCTCTACTGCCCAGAATGATGGCATGGGAGCGTGTTGTTTTGAGAATGGCTGTAAACAAATGCATGAAAATATTTGTTTGAAGAATGGGGGAGATTGGC
>CAZRPZ010000064.1:0-26909 GCA_964602215.1 uncultured Isosphaeraceae bacterium
CTTTTTCAGAACTCGATAAAAAGTATTCAGCGTTTCATCCTGAATCACGCGACGTTTGTGGTGCCTTGTTTTTGGCCATGGGTCACTAAAGTACAGATGAATTACATCTACCACATTATCTTCACACCAAAATTTAAGAAATTCGGTTGCATCCCCATGCATCACTTTGACATTTGTAAGATGGTGCCTACGAATTCTATCAGCAGCATATCTATAAAATTCTGATGCCCATTCAACACCAAGATAGTTTGGTTCCATTCTATGTTCTGCTTCTTGGATGAGAAAAGTTCCCTTTCCTGAACCAATTTCAATTTCGAGTGGTGCGCCATCATTCTCAAACCACTTGCGGGGGTCGATACGCCCATCATGACAGGGCGGTAATGAACGAAGATCAATTCCTACATCACCAACATCCAAAATTTTTCCTCTGGAGAGCCCAAAACTCAACTGCTTATTCCACTTGATTGCCTTGCTGCGGCGGCGGCGGCAGCAGCGAGTGCTGCTTCTGCGCCTCCAGTTGACACACCCCTAATAGATGCGAGGCATGTAATCCCCATCCCATACCCTTTCAGTTCATTCTCCCAGACTTGACTACCGGTTGTTGGTTCTAGGCAATAGGTATACCCATGCACTGACACAATAATTCTGTCACCATCGATCAGGATCGCTGGGTACCCTGAGCCCTTGGGCGATTTCCAATCCCACACTTTTTTGCCGTCATATCTGTCAAGTGCAATAACTTGTTTGTTGAATCCTACAAATACGAGGTCTTCAAGTTTGTTAGTCGACATCTGTAACCTCCAAAACCCATTCATTCATGATTTCCAACACAAGCGGATCGATTGTCACTTCAATATGCGCGTACTCTTGAACAGCTCCAGTCGTTGCAGGTTGAAAGAGATGGTTTAATCCTTCAAACTCAACAACAGTAAGTTGTTCGTTATTTTCGCGCATTGCCTCTTCAATCGCTGGTAGGTTTTGGGTCGAAGAGACTTGTACATCGAGAGTACCGTTGAGTGCAAGCACTGGACACTGCACTTGTGCCAACACTGGAGCAGGATCATGGAAGAGAAAAAATTGTACCCAAGGCAGGGTTACCGTTTTAAGCCCATCCTCTACTGCTAAATCAATAATATCTTCAGTAAGTTCAACTCCTTCTGCTGAAAGTTGCAATTTAACAAGTTCGGTCATTTGTTCTCGAAGTTCATCCTCATTTGCTCCTGCTTCCATCATTTCGTAAAGGGACATGGTGGCATTCACAATGGAGTCCACAAGGATCGGATCCACCCCAGCGACCTCTTGTAGCATCGCCTGTTGTACTGCCAATAATTCCATTCCTGATACACCAGGACCTGCAAGCATTACAACGAACGAAAGTCTGTCATCGTTGATGGCAACCATTGGACCAATAAGTCCTCCCTCACTATGACCAATAACACCCACTCGCTTTGCATCAATTTCTGGATGCATTCTGGCAGCATTGACCATTACCTCAACATCTGTAGCAAAATCTTCAGATGTCGCTGCTCTTAATTTTTCAAAGTCATGTACTACAGAGCCACCTACACCGCGGTCATCAAATCTCATCACTGCTATTCCCTTTGTAGATAGACCATGAACTATCAGGTCATCTTGAGGGATTATTTTAAATTGATATCTCAGTGGCTCAGTAACACTCTCCTTTGATAAGTAGTTAGAAATCACAAGAAATGGTTTATGCCCCATCAGTGATTCGTCTCGATCTTGCATACCAGAACCACTAATCAAAACAGCACAGGGAAAAGGACCCCTTCCTCTAGGAATCGTAAGGGTACCCGCGAGGAGGTGTCCGTCTGGATGCAGTGCTGTCACTTCACGAGAAAGATATGGGAAGGGCTCAATTGGATTTTGAGGACGATGAAGTGTAGGTAACGATGAAACACGTTTAAAATCAACCGGATAGATAAGACCTTGTTCCATGTGTCCTGTCAATCGCGTTTGGCTTTTGTTCTCACTCACAACGAAGGTTAACTGTGCTTGGGGAAGAGATGCAGTTATTGAACCATCTTCTAAGTACGTTGCTTCTAGTGGTAAATTTTTTGCGCCTTGAGTCGGAACTGTAAGCAAAATGAATGTTCCTTCATCGCCCTCTGAAATCCCAAGCGTCATTTCAAGTTCACCTAACGTAGGAACCTCAATCGTTCCTGTATACAATCGTGGTTCTTCATTGGCAAATGCATGACATGTGAAAACAGAAAGCCAGATGATGCAGTGGCTTGTTAATCGTTTGAACATTTTGTCCTCCTAAAGAAATTATGCAGCAGATGATTCGCTGGAAACATCTGTTCGCTTTGAATCAGACCATAAATCTTCTAAATCATAGTATGCTCGACGCTCTGGTTCAAATAGATGTACTACAACAGTGATAAAATCAACGACAATCCATGTCGCGCCTGTGTCAACATTCTTACGAAATGCTGGAAAATGCAAGTCATTGCCAAGAGATGCTACTTCTGATGCAACTGATTTCATCTGACGATCACTCGTTCCCGTTGCTATTAAAACGTAATCACAAACTTGGCTTAAACCACTTACGTCAAGGAGCACGACATCTTCACAATGCCTTTCTGCGAGTAACCGCCCTGCTTCCGCAGCAAAAATAGCGGGATCTTGAGAATCGAACGTTCCTACATTCTTCGGTATCATTTAGAGCCCAAGTGCCCCTGCAATCGTTGGACCAAATTTTACGACAAGTCCAGCGAACACAACCGAGACGATTGCAATCAATTTGATAAGAATATTAAGAGCGGGTCCAGATGTATCCTTGAATGGATCACCTACCGTATCGCCAACAACACTTGCTTTGTGTGCATCTGAGCCCTTACCGCCGTGTTTCCCTGACTCAATGTATTTTTTTGCGTTGTCCCATGCGCCACCTGCATTTGCCATGTAAATCGCAACTGCGAAGCCACTGGTTAGGCCACCAACAAGTAAACCCATCACGCCACCGACGCCAAGAATGAGCCCAACAATAATTGGTACTCCAATAGCAAGAATTGCGGGTGCAATCATTTCTTTTTGAGCACTTGCCGTCGAAATGTCTACACACCGTCCATAATCTGGATATGCAACTCCATCAACGGTTGTCTGTTCTTTTGGCCAGTTCATCGGATCAGCAATTTCTGCATCGCTCATGCCATTTTTCTTAAATGCTGCTTTCATGACCCCAAACTGACGGCGGCATTCGTGCATCATTTGATATGCGGCACGACCAACAGCATTCATGGTAAGTGCGCAGAAAACGAAAGCAAGCATCACGCCGAGGAAAATCCCACCAAGTACTTTTGGATTCATGATGGTGATGTCGTAGAACGAAAGCAACTGTTTGATTTTAGCTTTGTCTGATTGAACCATTGTAAAGTTCGTATTTCCAATTGTAGCTTGGTATACATTTTCACTGTCATTCTTTACAAAGTCTGATGGATCGAATGTAAATGAACCTGATGCCCAATCAAGATTCTCGATCTCTTTTTTCGTGTCTGTTGACGATATCAGTAATCCGCCAAATTGTTCTCCACCGTTATTTACCACAAACTCGCCATTGTCAAGATACCTAATTGTGTTGTCGTCTGAGACTAACTTTAAATTCTCATCAGAAGCAATTTTTTCATTCAAATTTGTCTGCACCACAGATACGTAGGCTGCAAGGAGTGCAAGCGCTGTGAGTGCTGCGGAGCCAATTGCGAAGCCCTTTCCTGTTGCGGCAGTTGTGTTTCCAAGTGAGTCAAGCATGTCTGTACGTTCACGAACAATTGGTGGCTGACCTGTCATCTCAGCGTTGCCACCAGCATTGTCTGCTATTGGACCGTATGCATCTGTTGCGAGAGTAATGCCAAGAGTACTAAGCATACCCACAGCTGCGATGCCCACACCATAGAGACCTAATAGGAAGTGTTCATTTCCGCCTGCAAATGTAAAGGCGGTAATAATTGCAACAACAATCACAATAAGTGGTGCCCATGTTGAAATCATTCCTTCAGCAATTCCAGCAATAATTGTTGTTGCTGCGCCCGTTTCAGTTTGCTCGGCAATTCGCTTTGTCGGTGCGTGTTCATACGACGTGTAGTACTCGGTTGCATACGCAATGATGAGCCCTGCAAGCAATCCAGTAATAATTGCCACCCATGGACCCCACCAATTAAAGCCATCGATATCAACATCCTTAAATAGGAAGTAGAAAAGTCCACCACAAAGCACTGCGATGAGGAACGATGCAACGTATACACCCTTATGAAGACCTTTGAGAAGTTCACTAAAGGATGCATCTTCTTTCGCCCGAACAACAAATACACCAACTAGTGAGCAGAAAATACCTAGACCAGCTAACGCCATTGGGGCAACTGCTAGTTGTAAACCAAAGTCATCAACACCAATTGCCATCGCTGCTGCTGCACCAAGTGCCATTGTTGCCAGAATCGAGCCATAATAACTTTCATACAAGTCGGCACCCATCCCCGCAACATCACCAACGTTATCACCTACGTTGTCTGCAATTGTTGCTGGATTACGAGGGTCATCTTCGGGAATGCCTGCTTCAACCTTGCCAACAAGATCTGCTCCAACGTCAGCTGCCTTTGTATAGACACCCCCGCCAACACGAGCGAAGAGCGCTTGGGTTGAAGCGCCCATGCCGAAGGTGAGCATGATGGATGTAATCTCAACGAGGTGCCCTGTTTCGGGGAAAATGAATGTGTTCCAAACAAAGAACCATACAGATGCGTCAAGAAGTGCAAATCCAACAACTATCAAACCCATCACAGCGCCTGATCTGAACGCAACCCGAAGTCCATCGTTCAGTGATTTCTTTACTGCCCACGTTGTACGGGCTGACGCATTGGTCGCCATTTTCATTCCAAACCAACCACACAATCCAGAAAAAAGACCTGCAATTGGAACACCAACTGCGGACATCACCGGTTGAATTCCCGTAAAACCAAGCAATGCTAAGATTGCAACCAACACAACAAAGACTACGAACACAACCTTGTATTGCCGTTTGAGATACGCCATTGCCCCAGCGCGAACGTGCTCAGCAATTCTAATCATCTCTGGTTCGCCTTCACTTTGAGCCATGACTGAACGGCTAAATATAAACGCCATAACAAGTGCAATGATTGCTCCTGCTGGTGCAAGGTAGTACCAGTTTGGAATAACAGTTTCTTCAGCGAGCATGAGAAGGTTCATCTTTGGGTATCTCCAATTGTTGGTCACGCGTTATGCGTGTTTCTGTAATCTGCTTCTTTGCGATTTGTAATCGCTATTCTTGAATAAGAGAAATCAGTAACATCTATCGCTACGATCTTCTTATGTGTAATTGATAAATTGTCATTCGCTTATGAGCGAGTTCGTTGCTGCGGAAAGTGCAGTTCACGATATCGACGAGATTCCGCCTTGCGACGTGCACGACGCTTACGTTCAGATGGTTTTTCAAAGTATTGACGTTTCTTCACATCTTTTGTGAGATTTTCCTTCTCGCAAAGTTTTTTGAACCGGCGGAGCATCTGCCCTGCGGATTCATTTTGTCGTGCTTTGATACGTATTGCCATAAATAAAGTCGCCTTGTAGTTAAAAAACGGTACTGAGCCACGTATTAGAACGCAAAAAGTAAGGATGTGCAAGGGGTGAATGAAATATGGCTAACCCTTTTATTACCAGTTATTTGCGTAATCTGTCAGAACAGATATCCTACCCTCTATTATGGAATTATTGGTTGACACATGGAACGTCCTTCATCAGACAGGGATTCTACCGCCAGAATCTGCGGGAATTGGGGTTCAGGGGCTCGTAAAACTCATCAATCAGAGTCGGTGGGGAGGGGAACGCGTTACGCTTGTTTGTGACGGTACACCCTCTGAGAATGCGGTGAATACCCAAAAAATTCAAACAATATTTACGGGACCGAATCGCACCGCTGATGATGAGATTATGCAGTTGGTTTCAAACTCTTCATCGGCTCGTAATATATTGGTTGTCACGAGTGACCGAGAAATCATCCGTTCGATTAAAACACGGGGCTCCCGTCAAATCGGATCTGCAGCGTTTTTGCAAACCCTTGTTGATGATTGTGCAACTCCATCAAAGAAGAAAGTGCACCGTCCCTCTGAACTGTCCAAAGCAAATGCAGAGGAATGGAGAAAAGAGTTTGGGATAGATGAGCAAGTAGCCCAAAAAAAAGAAAATGATACAGTCAAGGATTCGTCAATACCAGATGAACTGCTCGAAGAGGCGAGACGATTACTTGGTGATTGAATCGGCGACTTTGTCGAGAATTTTCTAGGGCTGTAAACGTTCCCAAGACCACACTCCATCTGCACACGCATACCTGATTCGATCATGTAAGCGACCTTTGTGTCCTTGCCAAAGTTCGACCATATCGAGTGAAACTCGGTATCCACCCCAAAATTCTGGGCGAGGTATTTCTCTACCCAACCACTTTGTGGTTATCGCTGCAACCTTTGCTGTAAGGACTGCTCTGCTTTTTAGTGGTTTCGATTGTTTACTTGCCCAAGCACCTGCTTGGCTCAACTTTTCTCGAGTTGAAAAGTAAGCGTCTGACTCTTCGGGTGTTACCTTCGCTGCGCATCCTTGAATTCTAAGTTGTCGGTTAAAATCATCCCAGTGAAACAAAAGTGAAACCTTGTTATTTTCATCAATCTCGATTGCCTTCTCGCTTCCAAAATTTGTATAAAAGACAGCTCCACGCTCATCAAACCCCTTCAACAACACCATCCGTGATGAGGGGTGACCTGCTGAATTCACGGTAGATATTGCCATTGCAAGAGGATTAGGCGTGTTGCAGGCAGATTGGGCTTCATCAAACCAGTTCTGTGCAGCTTCAATGGGCGTATGTGGTGGCGAATTGAAATTCATCTGTTCATCTTTCTTGAAAAGTTGTACACTATCTTGAGTAGAATACAGTTGTGTGAAAAGTTCGCCGCAAAGTGAACTACTTTTGCGGCCAGTTTCCTAACAAGGAGCTAGGAAATGCATGAGAAACGCAATTTCGTTTTAGTCCTCCTAATAACCGCAAGCTTCATCTGGACTGCATGGGCTTGGATTTATTCAGATGCACAGGGTGTTTCATTTCTAAAGGTAGTATCAACACTTGTTACCCTTTTGATGGGTGGCTGGCTTCTATACGCACTTACTCTGGAAGATAAATTACCAAACACGTTGCTCGATTACGTGGGCTCGCAGTATTTTGAGGCTGACGGTGTGTGTGTTTTTCCAGTGATACGCACAAGTGAGGTTGGTCCAGAACTCTCGATTTATTATCAGAATCGTTTTGAAAATCCCGCGTCAGTCATTGTTCACTTACGCCCAACATCCGAATCGTTTGTAGTTTTACCGAATGCAATCGATGTACACATTGCCTTTATTGTTGCTGGAGGAGATGTTGGAATCATTCATCAACCTATCATTGTTCCAAGGCAACTTCAAGGAGAAGTTGTTGAATTACACATGGTCGCAGTGAGTTATTATCCTCGATCTCATGGGACAAAATTGAGAAGCCAAGAGGGTCGCCCAAGCGGATCAATGACTGTCGATTGGGCGGGGAATGCGATGCGGACAGGACCTCATGAAGTTGACGGCACAATTGAATTGAAAGATCCAGTCACGTTGCATCTTGCAATGCCGAAAGATTGTTCACAGCAATCAAGCAGAGTACGAACATGGCGTCAAGAAATATTACCCGTGGTGTAGATTACATTGTGTAGACAATATCGATTGCTTTACCAAGGCGTTCGTGCATATCTTCAAGGTGCGACTGTGTATACGTATCCAAATTTTCGCTACTCTCAAGAATTGTATTGATTTTTTCATACAACTCTTTGGTGTGGTACAGAGCAAGTGTCCGAATTGGTCTAAACATTCGTACTCGACCCGTTGACAAATCGATGAGCCGATCTGTCATTTCTGCTTGGAGATTTCGATCGAAGGATGAAATCATCGGTTTTCGATTCGTCCATTCACCGCCAGTTTCGTCTAGGTTTACATAAATCGAATCCATGAGTGTTTGGAATATTTCGGCAACCGTCAGAGCATCTTCATCTTCAGGAACCATGAATTCGTTGTCATACACCATACCTAGCCGGCTTGGGGCAAGAATTGCTGAAAGTAGGGATGCTTGCGTACCCAAAATTCGGTCGTGAATTGGCCACGTTGGTTCGCCGCTTTCCCCACCACCTCCATACCACTTATCGACATTAAAGTGTGTAATCAAATCGGGTGATAAACCGTATGCATCTTCATCAAATATTGTGTTCACGACAAATTCAAGTGCTGCTCTCTGTTGGTTCGCAGGGACGACTTGAATTGGAGCAACATCTTCATCACCAAAATCACCCTTCTTGTTCCGATTGGTGTGTGCTCCACCAATCCAGTCTGACATCATGCTTGCTGCACTTACTTGCATACGAAGAGTTGTTTCATATCCACGACGTGCTTTAGACCAACTGTCGCCATCTTCAACATATTGCGAAAGTAAGTCCTGTCTTAACTGACTCACAATACGCATTTGATTTTGAGCGTACGTCAACGGGTCTTTACTAAAGTCGTATCGTTTTGCAAGGGGGTCGGGTCCTCTTGTATCTTCATCCGTAAGGTATGCATGTTCTGGAGTGTTTGATTCACTTAATACTTCGTTAAGATCTCCTGTTGTGTACCCGTACTCGATTGCCCACATGTCATACGGTCCAATTCCTATCATTGCAAAATCACCTTGCACATCGCCCGTATCCATATTGAAATTAACTGGGTTGTAGTCCATCACCGAAGCAGTAAATGGCTTTTTACCACGCACCTCATCTGAATTAATTTCTTCTAATGTATACAAACTTGATGCTTTAAAATTATGGCGCAAACCAAGAGTGTGCCCAACTTCATGGCAAACAAGTCCAGACATTAGTGGTCCAATAAACCATTCTGGAATACCGTCGAGTTCATCTGAAGTCGCTCGATCGTTTTCAACAGGTGCTCCAAGTTCTAGAAGATTCAGGGTTTCAAGACCAAGGCGGGCAAATGCCATTTGGCTTGCAAGTTGATACGCGGCAAGACAGTGCCTATCTTCATCACCAAGCCAACCAGCAATTTCTACGAGGTCTTCATCGTTGGCAAGAATCGGATCGATTGTCGCTGAGGGTGATTCGCCATCTTTACGTTGCTGAAGAAGTTGTGCTCGTTCAATTGGATCAGCCAGTCGAATTCGGGGATCCCATTCTGGATATTGTTCAAGCCACTGAATATCTGATGGATTCATTGCAGCCATTGCCTCTGCTGATTTCGGTTGTTGGTTGTACCAACGCCAATATGCACGAATCCACCCATCTGTAAGCACAATATCTGCATCCAGAATTTCACCTGTCATTGGATGTGCCCGAGATGGACCGATTGCGGTTGCAACATCATTGTGCAACCATCGCAAAAAGTTGTATCGAACATCTTCTGGGTCTTTATCCATATGGGCACCTGTTGCAGCATCTTGATAATAGACTTCGATTGCATTGTCTATTCCAATATTTTTAAACGCTTCATTCCAATACAACACCCCATCTCGGACCCATCTGCGATATCGAACTGGAACAGTATGCTCAACATAAAACACGATTGGTTCCTTTGGAGGACTAAGTGTTAATTTTGGATCTCGTTTTTGTATATCCCACCGGTTCACATAGTGAACCCACTTGTCTTCTTCGTGATACTGTCCAAGATCACGGAAAGAAGTTGCAAAATAACCAACTCTTTCATCTGCTTTTCTTGGTTTATAACTTCCTTTTTCGGGAACTTCACTAATCGAATAATGAATTGTCTTGAGTTTGCCTCCAGAGGTTGGCATTTCAAACGCTACTTCTAGGTTCTTTGGGAATGATTTTGCTTTCTCAATTGAAGCGAGTTTACTGTTCGCACTATTTGCGACTGAGCCAGCAATTTTGGATGCGTTACCAACAAGCAAATTGTCTAAATCAATCACTGGTTGACCGTTTGGTCCTGTTGCAACAATTGGAATATCTAGTAAAACGTTGTCTGTAAAAATTGTGTCTACTGAGTCTTTTGAGGATTTATCGCCTGTTGATCGGACTGAAATTTCTGGAGAGATAAATGCAATACGATCGCCATACTTACGAAGGTAAACGTATGCTTCGTTTCCTTGCAAACCAGCGAACATTACCCCAGCTGATGGGGTTACTGCGATGAAGAATCTTTTGCGATCCCAACCACGTGGTAACTCTGCAAGTAGTTGCTGTTCCTTTGCGTTTTTCCACAGACCAAACAGCGGGGCGGACCCATCCACTGTCGAAACAACTTTTGTATACCCCTCATTTACTTCGTCAAATTTTTTTGGTTTTCCGAGTGCGGTTGAGCAGACAGATGTGATAAGTCCAAAAAGGATAATTTTGTTCAATAGCATGACATTGGCTCCAGTAATCTTCTCTTTCATACGTCCATGTATGGGTTTATTGTTCAAATGAAAATATCGCTTTTGCAGCATCGGCTCGGCGATTCACACCACACTACTTAGAGTGAGGTAAGCCATATATTGTGGTTCTCGGACGTTCAAAAAGCAACCGAAAAAACGTGATTATTCGAGGGGAGTTGTCGAGTTTGCTTGGGTTTCTCTGAAGTTCGAAAACCGCTCTGCGATGCCAGAATCGCCCATCGCAAGCATTTGTACCGCAAAAAGGGCTGCATTTGTTGCACCTGCACCACCAATTGCAAATGTTGCCACGGGAACTCCTTTGGGCATTTGAACTGTTGAGAGAAGCGAATCCATTCCATCAAGTGACCACGCCTGCATCGGGCACCCTAGAACGGGCTTTTCGGTATGTGCAGCAACAACCCCTGCCAGATGCGCCGCTCCACCGGCTGCGCAGATAAAAATCTCAATACCCCTGATTTCAGCATCTTTGAGGTACGTACGAATAAGTTCTGCGTTTCTATGAGCCGAAATGGCGTTGCATTCATGAATTACTCCGAACGATTCAAGGGTTTCACTTGTCCGTTTCATCGTTGACCAATCTGATGCACTTCCCATCAGAACCCCAACTCTCGCATGCTCAACGCTCTTGTACTTCACCATCGGTACATTCTACCACCTTTGGTGTCTGACACCAAGTGTCAGACACCATCATCGTCGGAACGCAATTTCGATAAGACCGTGAAATCTTCGAGGGTTGTGACGTCTTGATTGGAGTTCGTTCCGGCAGCAACATCACGCAGAAGTCTTCGCATAATTTTTCCAGAACGGGTTTTTGGAAGTGCGTCTGTGAATTTCAGTAAATCTGGTTTTGCTATTGCGCCAATTTCGTTACCGACATGTTCTCGAAGAGATTGTTTTAACTCCTCCGATGGCTCGTACCCACCAGCAAGTGTGCAGAACGCTGCTATACCAGTACCCTTAATTTCGTGAGGAACTCCAACAACTGCGGCTTCAACGACTGATTCGTGGCTCACCAAAGAAGATTCGACCTCCATCGTGCCTAGGCGATGACCTGAAACATTAATTACATCATCAATGCGACCCATAATCCAAAAGTTCTCGTTTGTATCACATCTTGCACTGTCACCCGCTAAGTACATTCCATCAACTCGTGAAAAATATGTCTCAATAAATCTGTCTCGGTCACCATAAATTCCACGTAGCATTGAAGGCCACGGCTTGCGAACCACGAGTAAACCGCCAGCATTGGTTGGCACTTGGGAAC
Organism: uncultured Isosphaeraceae bacterium; assembly: GCA_964602215.1. GTDB lineage: Bacteria > Planctomycetota > Phycisphaerae > Phycisphaerales > SM1A02. The sequence continues at coordinate 11,742 of CAZRPZ010000064.1, forward strand.
CGTCTTCATTTACAACCGCTGCATCAATTCCAAAAAATGGTCGGGTGCATGAGCCGGGCGTAGTTTGAGTCGCGCCTGGAAGAGGCGTTAACATGTGCCCCCCCGTTTCCGTTTGCCACCATGTATCTACAATTGGGCAATTCGTACCGCCAATTACATTTCGATACCACATCCACGCTTCTGGGTTGATTGGTTCACCAACCGTTCCAAGTAATTTTAAAGACGAGAGATCGTGTTTCTGTGGATGCTCGTCACCCCACTTCATAAATGCACGAATAGCAGTAGGCGCTGTGTAAAATTGAGTAACTTGATGCCGCTCAACAATATCCCAGAACCGATTACTATCTGGAAAATTTGGTGCCCCCTCGTACATGATCGTTGGAACTCTGTTCGGAAGGACACCATAGATGATATAACTGTGGCCCGTTATCCAACCGATGTCTGCAGTACACCAATAGATTTGATTTGCATCTGGTCGTAAATTGAACACCCACTTGCTTGTCAGGTAGGTATACACCATGTAACCACCTGTTGTATGAATAATCCCCTTTGGTTTTCCTGTTGAACCACTTGTATATAACAAGAAAAGCATATCTTCAGCTTCCATCGATTCACACTGGCAATCTTCATCTTGTCCGTCACAGACATCGTGCCACCAATAATCTCGGTCACCGTTCCATGACACCTCGTTTTCACATCGCTTGAGGACAATAACCGTTTCGATTAAAGAAGTTAACTCAGTCGCAGCATCAACATTATCTTTCAATGGAACTACTTTCCCGCGTCTCCATGAACCATCGCACGTAATAACAATTGTACTTTTTGCGTCTTCAACACGGTCTGCGATTGCTTGAGATGAAAATCCGCCAAAAATTACTGAGTGGGGTGCTCCAATTCGCGCACAGGCAAGTGTTGCAATTGCAAGTTCGGGAACCATGCCCATATAAATAGTAACAACATCACCTTTTTTGACACCCCGCGCTTTCAACGCATTGGCGAATTTGCATACCTCGGCGTGTAAATCGTGATACGAGAATCGACGAACTTCAGGATTGCCATCATGCGGTTCTCCTTCCCAAATAATGGCGGTATCATCACCATGCCCCATGTTGATTTGTCGATCAATGCAATTGTGACAAATATTTGTTTTACCACCATCAAACCATCTGACATCTGGAAATTCTCCGGATTGAACCGAGTCCCACCGTTCAAACCAATCAAGTTCATCTGCTACATCTTCCCAAAATCCGTCTGGATTCTCGATTGATCGTTTGTACAGTTCCTCATACTCTTCCATTGAGCCAATATAAGCACCACCAATTCTTTCGTTAAACTGTTCTGGAGGTGCAAAGATTCTGTCTTCTTGAAGGATTGACTCAATATTACTTTTGTCTGACATTCTTATACTCCAATCTAATAACTTTTATGTACCGCATGATACGGCTTACCTGTGAGAAGACCGTCGACGCTTCCCTTTTGATTTAGAATTTTTACCACCCCGCTTTTTTGACTTACCCTGAGGGGGATCTGGCTCAAAAACTTCTTCTATGCGGCGTTGTGGCATTTGGGTTATTCGAACTTCCATCTGGCGTGTTGCCAAATCGATAGCAACAATCTGTGCTTGTACGCGATCGCCTATCGAAAGTACCGCACCACTTTTTTCGGCCACAATTCTACCTGTTCCTTCTAAGGGAACCCAACGATCTGCTCTTTTAGATGTTCTTGAAATTGCGTCATACCTTGCGAGTCCTTCGACGAGGAACCGTTCAAGAGAAACAAATACACCAAACGAAGTAAACCCAGTAATAATTCCAGCAAATTCTTCGCCGAGATGTTCATCGTTTAAAAATTGCAAGACAAGAAATGTACGAAGAGACCGTTCTGCTTGCTCTGCGTTTCGTTCTGTTGATGAACAACCCTCTCCAACTTCAATCAGTTGTCCCTCAGAAAGAACGCGATTGTCTTCGCGAATATGATTAACTAAAGATCGCCTAGCTTTTCCCCCTTTTACATTCTTTCCGTTATTTGTTTCATCCAAGTACGCTGCGAGTGTGCGATGGACTGTCAGGTCTGGGTACCTTCGAATTGGGCTAGTAAAATGTGCATAGTGATGGCTTGCTAGTGCAAAGTGGCCAATTTCTGCAGGGCTGTATGTTGCTTGAGTTAATGTTCTTAGCACGGCAAAATGTACTGCCCTAGATGAATCACTTTCACTCGTTGCATTCAAAAGACGTTGCAAATCTTCTCGGGTTGGCTCTTCGGGCATTCCAACACCCACACTTCGTGCAAATAATCTCAACTCTTCCATGTCACCGAATTTCGGTTCAGGGTGTACTCTTCGAAGTAAAGCGATATCAAGCCCAGCAAATGTTCTTGCAACTGCTTCGTTCGCTTCTACCATAAACATTTCAATAATTCGGTGTGTAAAAGCATTGTCTTCTGGATGTGCATCAACAACATGTCCCTCATCATCGAATTCTAGGACAACTTCAGGTAATTGAAGTTCAATCATTCCGCTCTTCCGGCGTCTTACAAGTAGTTTTTTTGCAAGAGTATTTACAAATGTAAGGGCTTCCAAAAGTTGTTCTGAATAATCACCGCCCGTTACAGAGTGTTTTCGGGCTTCTTTTTCATTTCCATCAATAAGAGATTGCGCTTCCAAATATGTCAATCGCTTCGCTGAACAAATCACCGTGTTTCGAAAATAGTGTGATATGACTTTTCCTTTTTTATCAAAACGGATAAAGACTGACTTTGCCCAACGACGAACCCCTTCTTGCAATGAACAGACTCCATTTGAAAGAATTTCTGGCAACATTGGTACAACGTGTCGTGGAAGATACACACTATTTCCTCGTTCAATTGCTTCTCTATCAAGCGCACTGTTAGGTCGGACAAAACTGGCGACATCTGCAATGTGAACACCCAACTCCCACTCTTCTAATTCGCTGTCGTATGAAATTTGTATTGCATCATCGAAGTCTCGGGCATCTGGAGGATCGATTGTAAATACGAAAGCATCGGTTAAATCTATTCGATCTTCGTCGCCCGTTTCTTCAAAATGTGTTGAGGCCTCTCTTGCCTCTTCTTTAGATGCTTCGTTAAATTCTTCGTGCAAACCATACGCAAGAATAACGGCTTGTGTTTCTACATCTGGGCGACCCGCATCGCCCAAAACACGAGTGATGACACCCTCTCCGAAATAATCTTTTTCTGGATAATGGAGCATCTCAAACACGATCTTGTCGCCAACTTTTGCATTCTTAGCACCGACATCGCGAATGATGATTGCGTCGTGCAGTTCTCGCCCATCTGGCTGAGCAAGCCAACTGTTTCCTTGTTTTGTAAGAGTTCCGACATACGTACTACGACCGCGATTAATGACTTCAATAATCCTTCCGTAACTCCCTTTCTTTTTTTTCCAATTATTGTTTGTTGAAACAACAACCTTAACCGTATCACCTGAAACAGCATCACCTTCTGAACCGGAACCAATATAAATATCGCCTTCTCGGAACCTTTTTGACGGTGTTACAAATCCGAAGCCCTTTTTGTTTGAGCGGTACTTCCCAACAATTTCATTTGGGGTCGCAGGCAGTCGAACTTTTCCGTCTTGTCCAATCTCGACAAGTTCTGTCGACTGAGCTTCCTGAACAGCATCTTCAAAAGTACTTTTATCTTGCGAATCTATTCGCAATTCTTTGGCGAGATCCCTCACAGACATTGGACGGTATCCATCGTGAGAAAGGTGGTCAATAATTCGGGTTATGTACCTCAGTGGCATTGTGTGATGCTAACCACTCTTTGAAGGTGGTGAACTCTTTTTTGGTTCTTTTTTTGTGTCATCATTTTTTTTGGTTTTTGAGGATGGTTTGGATTGATCTGCTTTTGCATCCTTGTTGTAAGCATCGCTTCGATAGTCGGTTTCGTAAAAACCGCTTCCCTTAAAGACAACAGCCGATCCAGAACCAATAAGACGCTTTAGTTTTAGTTTGTTGCATTCTGGGCACTTCTTTTTCACTTGAGCGGACATTTGTTGAAACAACTCAAATCCGTGCCCACAATGTTGACATTTATACTCGTAGGTTGGCATAACTACGAACTTACAGCGACTTTTGCTGGGCTTATGACAATATCACCAAGTTGGAAGCCAGTTTGCATCACCATCACGATGTGATCCGTTTCAATGTCTTCATTTTCTTGCCGCATGAGTGCTTCGTGCTTTTGAGGATTAAATTCATCACCTACCTGAGGGTCAATCATCGTTACTCCACAATCTGCAAGTCCTTGATACAAACCTTCGAGTGCCATTTTGAAGCCCTTTGCAACTGCATCGTCTTCTGCGTGATCTATTGCCATAGTCATCTGTTCAATTGATGGAAGAATTGAACGGACAAGATCTGCCTTTCCAGTATTGATGGCTCGTACTTCATTCTCAGCACTTCGCCTTTGATAGTTCTTGAAATCTGCAAGAGCACGCAGTTTCAATTCGTTTGCTTCTTCAAGTTCTAGTTTCAATTGTTCTAGTTCGGTAATTGATTCTTCAAAACACTCTTCACTAGAATCGATATGTTCTTCTGATGTATTTGAATCAGTCATCATTGTTTGGTTCCTCAGTATGGCGTGATCGCCCGCCTGTTACAACGTCTTTAATTTTTTCCCAAAAAGATGTTTCGCCTTCATGAACGGGAATGTCTTCACTCTTCGCATATTCTTCCAAAAGTGTTCGTTGTTCATCTGTTAATTTTTTTGGCACAGAAAGTCGAACAACGATGACAAGATCTCCTCTCCGACCAGTACGGAGGTCGGGGAGGCCTGCACCATTTATTTTGAAAATTTCGTTGGTTTGAGTTCCGCTAGGAATCACGAGATCGTGGGTATTGTCGATTGATTCCACTTCCACTGTTGCACCCAAAGCCAATTGTGTAAATGCCGCTGGTACTATTTGAATAAGGTGATCACCATCTCGTTCAAAACGAGAATCATCAACTACTCGAACAACCACATGCAAGTCTCCTGAAGTTCCAGAACCATTTTGAGATACTTCGGGCGGAGGCGGTTCACCCTCGCCTGAAACTCGAACTGCTTGCCCATGATGAATACCTGCTGGAATTTTTACTCGAAGTTGACGGTGTGTTGCAACTCTTCCCTTACCTCGGCACTCATCACACTTTTCGACAATTACCGAACCACGTCCTTGACATGTTGGGCAGACCGAGACCATTCTAAACATACCACCGAGTCCAGCTTGAGCAACATTGCCTTGCCCCTGACAAGTCGAACATGTTTGTGGTTTTGTTCCGGGTTTACCCCCGCTACCAGAACACGTTTCACAAACAGCCAGCCGGTCGAAATCGACTTCACGTTGTGTCCCTGTCAATACTTCTTCTAGTGAAACTTCTACATCGGTTTCTAGATCAAACCCACGTTGCTGACGAGTTCTTCCCCTTCCACGTCCAAATCCACTGCCAAACGGAGCACCTCCCCCGCCTCCTAGAATGTCGTTAAACATCGAGAAGATATCTTCAACATTCATCGAATTAAAATCGTGAGTCGCGTGGCCTCTGCCGCGTAAGCCATCATGGCCATATTGGTCATAAATCGTTCGCTTTTGAGAATCAGATAGAACTTCGTATGCTTCTGCGCATTCCTTAAAATATCGCTCGGCATCGGAATCATCCGGATTACGATCTGGATGGTACTTCATTGCCAATCTACGATACGCTCTTTTTATTTCTGTACCGTCAGCAGTACGTTCGATTCCAAGAACTTCGTAATAGCATCGTGTTAAGGTCATAACAAAACTTTAGCGAGCTTAGAAAGTCGCTTGATCAATTGGCTCTTCATCGTCTTTTAACTCTGTAATCACAACATTTGTGGTGAGTAACAAACCCGCAACTGAAGCCGCGTTCTGAATTGCGGTACAAACGACGAGTGCTGGATCAATAATTCCTTGTTCGATGAGGTTCTCATATGTATGTGTTGCAACGTTGTAACCAAAGCCATCACTTCCCTCTTTGATTTTTTCAACGACCACATCGCCATCGTCACCTCCATTGGATGCAATCAAAGCAGAGGGTGATTCAAGTGCTGCTGCAAGAATATCGAAACCAAGTTTCGAGTCGCCCTTTGCATTTTTACGCGCTTTACAAACTGCATCAATAGCCCTGATATACGCAACTCCACCACCTGCAACATACCCTTCTCGGGCTGCTGCTCGGGTTGCCGAGAGAGCGTCATCAACACGATCTTTTCGTTCTTTCATTTCAATTTCACTAGTTCCGCCAACTTGTATAACTGCAACACCACCCGTCAACTTAGCAAGGCGTTCTTGCAATTTTTCTTTGTCGTAGTCACTCGTTGATCGTTCAATTTGAGCTGAAATTTGTTTTGCTCTTGAGTCAATCTCTTCTTTCTTTCCGCCACCACGAATAATTGTTGTTCCATCTTTTGTCACAACAATTCTTTTCGCGCTTCCGAGTTCTGAAAGTTCTATGTCTTCAAGGTTTCGTCCAAGGTCTTCTGAGAAAAACTCGCCACCAGTGAGTGTTGCGATATCTCCGAGCATTGCCTTGCGACGGTCGCCGAATCCGGGTGCTTTTACGGCGCAAATATTCAAAGTTCCCCTCAAGCGGTTGATGACTAATGCTGCTAGTGCTTCGTTCTCTATGTCTTCTGCGATAAGCAAAAGTGGTTTACTTGAAGTTGCAGCTTTGTTTAGGAGTGGCAACAAGTCCGCTAAATTTGAAATCTTCTTTTCGTAAATTAATATATTGCAGTCTTCGAGTACACACTCAGCTGTTTTAGGATCTGTCATGAAATACGGGCTTAAAAACCCTTTATCAAACGCCATACCTTCAACATACTCGAGTGTTGTTTCAGCCGTTTTTCCCTCTTCAACTTCAACAACACCATCACCACCAACCTTATCAATCGCTTCTGAAATGATGTTGCCAATTTCCTCATCATGGTTGGAGGAGACAAGCGCAACCTTGTACAGATCGTCTTTTCCTTTACATTCTTTTGATGAAGCATTAACCGCATCGGTTGCTGCTTTTGTTGCAGCAGTAATGCCTCGTTGTATTGCGACGGGGTTTGCCCCAACAGTAACGTGTCGTAGTCCATTGCGAAATATAGACTCTGCAAGAATTGTTGCTGAGGTTGTACCATCCCCTGCAATATCCGCCGTTTTCTTCGCAACCTGCTGTACCATTTTTGCTCCCATATTTTGAAATGATTCTGGGAACTCGACTTCTTTTGCAACAGAAACACCATCTTTGGTCACAACGGGTCCCCCATAGGATTTTTGCACAACTACATTTCTGCCTGCTGGTCCCATGGTAATACCAACTGCTTTTGCCAATCGTTCAATTCCATCGAGGAACTCTTCATGGGCTGCATTGTCATATTTCATTTGTATTGCGGTCATCTGATTACTCCTTTTTTATTCACTTGCCCCCGCCAACCATGCCAAGCAGTTCGCTTTCACGAACGATGAGGTGGGGAGTGCCTTTAATTTCTATTTCTGTTCCTGAGTATTTACCAAACACGACTATGTCGCCCTTCTTCACCGATGGCTTTACACGCTCACCATTATCAAGAAGTTTGCCAGGACCAGTCGCCACAACTTTTCCTTGCATTGGTTTTTCTGTTGCTGATTCAGGAAGAAAAATACCTGACGCAGTTTGTGTTTCTCGTTCAATTGGTTTAATAAGGACTCTGTCTTCTAGTGGTTTTACTGCCATTCCAGTTCTCCATTATGTGTTTGCTAATTTGTTTTATACTTTCGATGTTGTTCGGGGATAATTGCTTGGCTTAGAATCCCATGCCGGGCATGCCACCCATGCCGCCCATGCCGCCCATGCCGCCCATGCCACCCATGCCACCCATCGGATCCATTCCACCAGCTGGCATTGCATCGTCTTCATCTGTTGGAACATTTGTGATAATGCAATCGGTTGATAGCATCATGCATGCAACTGACGATGCGTTTTGTAATGCACAACGGTCAACTTTTGCGGGTGTGAGCACGCCGTCTTTAAGCAGGTCGCCATATTCAAGAGTCAGGGCGTTGAAGCCATGACTTCCAGACATTTCTTCTACCTTGGCAACAACCACTGATCCTTTCTCGCCTGCATTATTTGCAATTGTGCGAAGTGGCAGGGACAGGGCTTCATAAATCACGTTGAATCCCAGTGATTCATCACCTTGTACAGAAGATTTTGCTTGAGCCAGTTCGTCTTTTGCACGAATAAAACTTACTCCACCACCCGGAACAACTCCTTCTTCAATTGCAGCACGAGTTGCATGGAGAGCGTCTTCCACACGAGCTTTCTTTTCTTTCAGTTCTGCTTCAGAAGCAGCGCCAACATTAATTTGGGCTATTCCACCCGCAAGTTTTGCTAACCGTTCTTGTAATTTTTCTCGATCATAATCTGAAGAACTTTTTTCAATCTCTGCTCTGATTCTAGCAATTCTAGTTTGAATATCTTCTGAAGTGCCTGCGCCTTCCATGATGGTTGTTTCTTTATTAGTCACTTCGATTTTCTTTGCTTGTCCGAGTTGTGTAAGTGAAATCTTTTCGATATCAATACCTAAATCCTTCATAATTGCTTCCCCGCCAGTTAGTATTGCGATATCTTCAAGCATTGCTTTGCGACGGTCACCATAGCCAGGCGCTTTTACTGCGACTACTTGCAAAACACCACGCAGTTTATTGATCACCAATGTAGAGAGCGCTTCACCTGTGATATCTTCAGCAATGATAAGAAGAGGTCGTTTTGACTCCATTACTTTTTCGAGAAGTGGAACTATTTGTTTGGCTGAATCAAGTTTATCTTCGTAGATAAACACAAGTGGTTTATCGAGAGCCACAGTCATGTTGTCAACGTCGGTGACAAAATTAGGGCTTAAAAAACCACGATCAAATTGCATACCCTCAATTACATCGACAGTTGTTTCAAGTGCCTTACCTTCTTCAACAGTAATAACCCCATCCTTACCAACTTTAGAAAAAGCTTCCGCCATTATCTTTCCAATTTCTGGATCGTTGTTTGCAGAAATTGTTGCAACTGCTTCGATGTTATCCTCAACTGATTGTGACATTTCGTTAATAGAATTCGTCACACATGCAACTGCTTTACGGATACCTCGTACCATTGCATTTGCGTCGCAACCAGATGCAAGATTCCGAAGACCGCTCTTAAAGATGGCTTCTGCAAGAACTGTAGCTGTCGTCGTCCCATCACCAGCGTCGTCAGAAGTTTTTGAAGCAACTTCTTGACAAGTTGAGCGCCTTGGTTTTCAATCCTATCTCTCAGTTCAATTTCTTCGGCAACGGTAACGCCATCCTTGGTAACGGTTGGACCGCCCCACGACTTATCTAAAACTGCATTTCGGCCTTTAGGGCCTAGGGTTGATTTCACAGCAGTCGCGAGTTTTTCAACTCCTTGCAACATTTTTTTTCGGGCTTCCACATCGAAAGCGAGATCTTTTACTGCCATTTGCTTGGTCTCCTATTCCATTCTCATTTTGGTGTAACTGGGTTTTTTCAGTATTTCGGGATTATGTCTGAGGCGATGAGTTTGATGGCACGGTGCCACTACGGTTGCTCATTACAGTTACAAATTCGATGCCAAAAATAAGGATGAAAATGAGATATTTGCAGTTTATTGGGGTATTTGTACCGCCAAGGGTCGATTCTCTACGAACCATCCTGCCATCGTGGCAGATACTCGAGCCACTGATGGGTCGTATTACTTCGAATGGAGGAGTTCGTGAACTGTTGGCGGCGGGGTCACAAGAGCATTCCTAATCCACAGCGTATTCCTCATCACGTACGCTAACCCGATCAAAATAAACGAAATGCTGATGACGATGAGAATGAGCCCCAAGATCGCAAGATTTGCGTCTTCTGTTGAGATTGCTAAAAGTGTTCGACCAACAATGATGACGATAAGTGCAGCAAGGAGATCATTCATCCGTTGTCGGCTCCCTTGGGCCTGTCTAAATGCACGGCTTCTTTGCCCGAGTCGGGGTATAAGTTTTCGAAATCCTGAAAATACAAGTCCTGCAGAAATGACTGGGAGTAATACATCAATTAGCATTCCATATGATGGATATTCCGATACACCCTGAATCAGTAATATGTTTGCAGCAAGCATGCTTATGGACCAAAGCAATAATCCTGAAAGGGTCAAGATAATTCCAGTGCGACATCCAACAAGTTCTTTCCTTTGACACATTCGCATCATTGGAAAGAGTGAGAGCAATGCAAGCAAACTCATTCCTAATGAACCCCACACAAATGAGGAAGCGGGGAAGGCAAGAAGTTGTTGAGGAACTGGGAGTGTAGATGGGGCATTGGTGGCTAATGCAATCACAGCAAGGAACGTTGAAAAAAAGAATGCCGTAACAATACCAGAGATTGAATTTCCAATCATTCTTGGATTCGTGATTGGTTCCAATCTTCTTGATGCAGGATCTATCGTCTCGATGATTGTGAGCCGAATTGGTTCGCCACATTCTGGACAATCTCCATCTGCTTGTAAACCTCGTAAATCATATCCACACCGAGCACACTGCAGTGTCAATGCAACATCCATTTTGCTTAGGTCTTCAGCGATTGGTGACTTTATTTTTTTTTCTGTAGACATTATTATTGGGTATACATTTGTATGTCGCTCATTTTAAAGAGGGTTTGCTTATCAAAACCGTTTCTAGGGGCAAATTACACCAATGTCTGGAAAGTTTCGATAATACCCATCGTAATCTAGTCCATATCCAACAACAAACTCATCTTCAATTTCAAAGCCAACGTATTCGCAGGGGACATCCATTGCAGAGGGGAGTTTCTTACGGAGCAAAACGCAAGTTTGTATTGATTTCGGGTGCAACAATTGAAGTTCACTTCTAATTCGAGTGAGGGTTTTTCCTGAGTCAAGAATGTCATCAACAAGTAGAACGTGCCGGTCTTGTACATCAGGAATTGTGCCGAGCACTGGATCGCCATTACTCTGTGTTGATTTACCAATATAACTATTCGCGGTCATAAGTTGAATTCGAATTTTCATCGGTAAGTAACGCATTAGGTCAGCGACAAAGATGAGCGAGCCAGTCATTATCGCAACGAGAACAATCTCTTGATCCTCATCGACTTCGCCAAGATTTTTTGTGATTGCTTCACCAAGATAGCGAACTCTATCTGAGATTGCTCCTCGTGCAATTAATATGTGATCAATATCTCTAATCATGGTGTGCTTCCTTGTAGCCACGTCATTGCTAAATATGCAAATCCAAGCAGAGCAGAAAACGCAACTGCATCTGTCACCATAATGAGAAATATGGCTGACGCTTGTGCTGGATCAGCACCTAATCGTCGCATGATAAGTGGAATCGCTGCACCTGTGAACGTACCTATGCCCATTGATACGATCATCGCACATGCAACAATAAGTCCAAGCCGAGTAGCCAACTCTTGGTTACCAAAAAGCCACAATATCAGAGCAATTCCGCTACCGATTGCTGTGCCAGCGACAAGCCCAACAAAGAGTTCTCTTCTCATCAATGGGAGAATGCGGTCACGTCGCACTTCATCAAGTACGATTCCTCTCAGGGTAACTGCCAGTGCTTGATGCCCTGCATTTCCTGCGAGAGCTGCGATAAGTGGCATAAATACTGCTAATAGAGCAATTTCTTTTATGAGAGATTCGAAGCCAAGCACAATATATGTTGCTGGTAACATCATAATTGCAGAAACAAGAAGCCAAGGCATTCGCCCTTTGAGTTTTTCGCCAAGCCCTGAGTAGACCGCTTCACCCGCACCAGCACCAACTGTTTTTTGAACATCTTCTGTTTGTTCTTCTTCGATAATATCAATGACATCATCAACGGTAATAATTCCAAGTAATCGATTTGACGTATCAATTACTGGCAACATCTCATATCCGTATCGATCGAACTCTCGGACAACTTGCTCTCGATCTGTACTGCTGAGGACAGCTGCAACTTTATGCTCCATTGTTTCGGAAACACTTTCAGTAGACATCCCTACAAGAAGGGCTCGCAAACTAACGATGCCCACCAATTCATCATTTTTATTTGTAACGGGTAAATCTTGAACATGTTCAGGCAGTTCTCTCTCTCGGAGAAGGTTGACGACTTCAGTGATTGTCATCTCTTCAAAAAGTGAAACGAAATCTGTCGTCATCATCCCCGCTGCAGATTCTTCTTCATAATCGCAAAGTTGCCGAAGTTTCCTAGCAGAGGCCACTGGCATGCATACAAACAAGGGCTCTATATATTGCTCATCCAATCCACGAAGAATGGAGGTGGCATCATCTGGAGCCATAATAGTCAGCAACGTGGCGGCGTATTGGGCTCGATCATCATCAAAAAGGTCTTCGATAATTGTGACCGCAAGCGGGACTTCCATCTCTGCAAGCGCTTCTGCTGCAGATTGGTCTTCCATAAGTTCGATGACTTCGGCTGCCTCTACATCATCTAGATCTTCAAGTGTGTCCGCAGCATCCGCGGCTTTTTGCTGTGTAACTGCGGTTGCAAGTGCGGAAACATCGATTGTGTGTGACATCAAGGACGCAACCCGTTCATCCTCTGGAGACGCTAATTCAGCGATTTCGACGATATTCTCGTCTACATGTTGAGGATCGTCCGCGACCATTGGGAAGGATTGTATGAGCGAGAACCAGATGCATCAACGAACAAATATTTCACATTGGAGTTCATGGAGTTGTTATCGACGAACTAGTTCTTTTTGAAGAACATTAAAAAACATCGCAAAACACCGTAACCTCTTATTTTACAGTGGGTTACACCGTGCAATTTGCTTAATTATTGAAAAGATGATAGAATAGCACGGCTATGGCTACATCAAAAACAACACCCAAAAAGACCCCCAAAAAGGGGTCTACAAAACAAACTCAGACGAAGAAATTGAAGGGCAAAACCCCACCAGTTGATTCATTTTCTGCAGCGGTCAAGTACCTTTTTGAGCAAACTGACTTTGAAAGAATGCGAGTCGTCCAGTATGACGAGGACACATTCAAGCTCGATCGGATGCGTGCTCTTCTGAAGGCAATCGGGAATCCTCAGGAAAAAGTTGCGATGATTCATGTGGCTGGCACTGTTGGCAAGGGGTCAACCGTGGTGATGATTTCTTCTGTTCTCAAAGGCAGTGATTACACGGTTGGAACGTATACATCGCCACACCTCATCGATGTGCGCGAACGTATTGTCGTCAATGGCGAGATGATTCCAGAAGAGGTTTTTACTGAGCTCTTAAAAGAAATAGTTAAAGCAGCAACAAAACTTGAGTTAACTCCAACATTCTTTGAACTCATCACTGCTGTGGCATTCAAATATTTTGCAGATGAAGCGGTTGATATTGCAGTCATCGAAACTGGGTTAGGTGGTCGCCTTGATTCAACAAACGTCATCACGCCACTAATGACCCTCATTACTAAAATTGACCTCGATCACACAAACATCTTGGGTGAGACAGTCGAAGAAATTGCTCGAGAAAAAGCGGGCATTTTCAAGCCATCTGTTCCAGCAATTAGTGCTCACCAAGATGAGTCTACAACTGCTGTCTTAAAGGAATGTGCAGAATCAACAAGAACTGAGGTTAAAGTAATTGCTCAAGATATTGAGTTCAGTTCTCGATTCGGTGGTGGTGCTGACGGAAAACAACACACACGCATTTGTGTAATCACTGAAGAGAATCAATACATGCACCTCCCTGTTCCGCTTAATGGTGAACACCAAGCAACAAATTGCGCTCTAGCAATTGCTGCGATTGACCAGCTCAAAATGTTGGGGTACACCTTCGATGAAGTTGCGATTTATGAGAGTCTTGCAAACACAACGATTAGCGGAAGAATGGAAGTTGTTTGGGAGCGACCAAAGATTCTTGTTGATGGCGCTCATAACCCCACTGCACTACAAACGTTAATTAAGTCTGTCGGCGCACACATCCCGTACGACTCTATGGTTTGTGTGTTTGGCTGTTGCCAAGACAAAGATGTAATGGGCATGCTTGAAAAAATCTCCCTTGGTGCAGATAAAATTATCTTCACAAAAGCGTCTGGAAATCCACGTGCAGCGGAACCACATATTCTTCAAAGACAGTTTGAGGAAATCAGTGGCAAAATGACTCAGATTGCGAATACACTCCCAGAAGCATTGGAAATCGCAGCTCAAGCATCAAGTCGTGATGATTTGATATGCGTCACTGGTAGTTTTTACCTTGTGGGTGAAGCCAAATCACATCTACAGCAACTTGCTGCAAAAAGATAACGAATACTGCGGTATCCTGCCCAACGTATGGTCAAGAATCCAGAGACATCCATGGTTCATCGGTATTGTGCAAAAGTCGCCAACGAAATTGAACCTCGTTGGCAAACTTGTTGGGAGAACGATGGGATATACACCTCTCCAAATCCAAGTGATACGGGTTTCGATTCGTCGAAACCAAAATTTTATTGTTTAGACATGTTCCCATACCCAAGTGGTGCGGGATTACATGTTGGACACCCAGTTGGATATATTGGAAGCGATATCATTTCGCGGTTCAAGAGAATGAATGGATGTAATGTCCTTCATCCGATGGGGTGGGATGCATTTGGATTGCCTGCTGAACAATACGCAATTGAAACTGGCGTACATCCTGCAACGACTACTCTGAATGCGATAAATACATACCGATCTCAATTGAAACGAATAGGGTTTAGTTACGATTGGAGTCGTGAGTTTGCGACTATTGACCCAGAGTACTACAAGTGGACACAGTGGATTTGGCTTCAAGCATACAACGCATGGTTCGATCCAAAAATGCAAAAGGGTCGACCAATTCAAACTCTTGTCGATGCGCTTGAGTGCGGTGAAATCATTCCCGAAGAGGGCAACTGGGAAACTTTGGGTACTCAAGCAAAACTGGATTACATCGACAGGCATCGGCTTGCGTATCTTGGAGAACAGGTTGTAAACTGGTGTCCTAAACTTGGAACCGTTCTAGCAAATGAAGAGGTCATTGATGGGAAAAGTGAACGTGGCGGACATCCTGTTTTACGAAGACCGTTACGGCAATGGATGTTTCGAATTACTGCTTACGCAGATCGGCTTCTTCAAGATTTAGAAGGACTTGATTGGCCA
>CAZRPZ010000065.1:0-9742 GCA_964602215.1 uncultured Isosphaeraceae bacterium
GAATTCAATACCTTGGGCAAGTGGCATTTCATCGCTCCAGTTACTTGTGCATGTTTGCCGTCGCATGTATGCCTTCCATGCATCTGAACCAGATTCTCGGCCACCGCCCGTATCTTTTTCACCACCAAATGCGCCGCCGATTTCAGCACCACTTGTACCAATGTTCACATTGGCAATGCCGCAGTCAGAACCCTCGGGTGAAAGGAACCGCCCTGCATTTCGCATTGAGTTTGTAAAGATTGCACTACTGAGGCCTTGGTCGACATCGTTGTGCATGTCAAGCGCTTCATCTAAATCGCCGATTGTGAAGATGTAAAGAATTGGAGCAAACGTTTCTTCTTTCACAACCTCTGGCATTGTGCCTCTTGGGACTCTAATGATTGTTGGTTCAACGAAATGTCCGGGACGATCTGCCCACCGTTCAATTCCATCGATTCCTCCACAAAGAACTTCGCAACCTTCTGATACTGCTTGTTCAATAGATGCTCGCATCGTTTCCACAGATTCTTCATGAATGAGTGGACCCATTAATGTTGAGTTTTCTAGTGGGTCGCCAATTGAGACTTGGGTATACGCATTGAGAAGCCCTTGCGTTACTTGATCGACAACCGATTCGTGGCAAAGAAGACGTCTTGTAGAAGTGCACCTCTGCCCCGCTGTTCCAACCGCACCAAAGAGGGTGCCACGAATCACCATATCTATATCTGCATCATCCATAATGATGATTGCGTTATTCCCACCAAGTTCAAGAAGCGATCGACCTAATCGGGCACCTACAACTTCACCAACCCGGCGTCCCATTCTGCATGAGCCCGTTGCGCTAATTAAAGGCAACCGCTTGTCTGCAATCATTGGTTCGCCAACATCTTCAACAGTTCCAATGACAAGACCAAACACATCACATGGGTCACCATATTCTGGTGTAAAGATGTCTTGGTTACGCATGACTTCGTGTGCGACATTTGTCATTGCAATTGCAGTGAGTGGCGTGATATCGCTTGGCTTCCAAATCATCGTGTCGCCGCAGACCGCTGCGAGCATGGAGTTCCATGCCCAAACTGCAACTGGGAAATTAAACGCAGAGATTATTCCTATCGTGCCAAGTGGTTGCCACTGTTCCATCATTGCGTGGCGTGGTCGTTCGGAGGCAATTGTGAGTCCATACAGTTGCCTTGATAATCCAACAGCGAAATCAGCGATATCAATACACTCGACGACTTCACCGATACCTTCAGCGAGGATTTTTCCACATTCCATCGTGACAAGTTCACCAAGTTGTTGCTCATATTCACGAAATGCGTTACCAATGCGGCGAACGATTTCGCCTCGTTTTGGTGCAGGAATCATTCTCCACTCTTTGAAAACGGCCTGGCTCCGAGCGACTTGACTATCGTACTCTTCGGTTGTTTGCCGCCGGACAGCTGCTATTGGCTCGCCGGTTGCTGGGTTGTACGAAATAATGTGGTTATCTGTGGCTTCTGATGCGTCGCAAACAAGGGGGTGTTGAATGAGGTTTGTAAGTGTTGTCGTCATCCCCATATTCTAGCACACCAAGAGGTGGTATTATTCGCGGATGCCGCTTGATAGAAATGGAATCGCAAAACGTGCCGCGCAAGAACTCAGAGATGGGTATTACGTCAATTTGGGGATTGGCATGCCAACCCTCGTCGCGAATTACGT
The DNA here is from genome assembly GCA_964602215.1 of uncultured Isosphaeraceae bacterium. Taxonomy (GTDB): domain Bacteria; phylum Planctomycetota; class Phycisphaerae; order Phycisphaerales; family SM1A02. The sequence goes on from CAZRPZ010000065.1 coordinate 1,681, forward strand.
GCCTGAAGGTATGACTGTTTGGCTTCAATCCGAAAATGGGCTGCTCGGCATGGGTGAATTTCCAACGGATGATCAGGTAGATGCAGACCTGATTAATGCCGGCAAACAAACTGTTACAGCAGTTCAGGGGGCTAGTTATTTTTCTTCTGCTGAATCATTTGAAATGATTCGCGGAGGGCACATCAATCTTGCGATTCTTGGCGCGATGGAGATTTCACAAGAAGGCGATATTGCCAACTGGATGATTCCCGGAAAAATGATTAAGGGCATGGGCGGAGCGATGGACCTCGTTGCGGGCGTGAAAAAAGTAGTCGTCATTATGGATCATGTCACTCGCAAAGGTGATCCAAAACTGATTCCAGAATGCACATTACCTCTTACGGGCTTGCGATGCATCGATATGATTATTACTGACCTGTGTGTACTGGAAATGAACGAAGAGAAACGGCGTTTTGAAGTTGTAGAACTCGCCCCCGACGTTCTCATCGAAGAAGTACTTGAAAAAACCTCAGCCGAGGTGCTTGTCAATTTGCCTGCGTAAGAGTGACAGTCACTCCTTGGTGACAGTCACTAAGGCGTGGGTGTCCCTTTGGCGTTTTTTGTACTAAAACCCTCCTCCGAGGTGCTTGTCCCGCTTTAGTGACAGTCACTCCTTGGTGACAGTCACTGGGGCATGGGTGTCCCTTCCCATTTAAATTTCACTTTGTGAAATTTTCTACTGGATGCTGCTTGAGATACTCAGTAGATTGAGGAATCTGAGAAGGAAGCTTGAATGTTCAACATGATTCTAATCACAGGTCTACTCATGGCACCTCAACCATTTGACACTATAGATTTGGGATGTATTAGCGAAGGACAATGCTACCCCATGGCAATGAATAACATGGGTCAAGTCGCCGGATATGGTGATGCCCCAAATGGCATGAGTGTGCATGGTTTTACTTGGGATGGAAACGAACTGATCCAAATCGTTCCACTCAATTATCCGAACGGTGGACAGAGTTGGGCATATGGGTTAAACGACTACGGTGATGTCGTTGGATATTCTACAAATGGAGGACTGTCAATTCACGCATTTCTTTGGGATGGCAATCAAGTCCTCGATTTAGGTACACCCTCTTGGGCAACAGTTGATTACAGTCGAGCTGAAGATATCAACAATGGTGGTACTATTGTTGGTTTTGCTGGTGGGGTTCCTTACGATCTTCGAGGATTTATCAAACACGATACCGTGTGGGATGAAATCCCAACATTTGGCGGTAATGAGAGCCGTGCTTATGCGGTCAATGAATTGGATGATGTAGTCGGATACACTCGAAATGAAGATGGAAAGTTTCGAGCATTTGGAATTCCAAATGGAGATATTTCGCAGATGACAGATATTGGAGATTTGGGTGGAGGTGCTTCACAGGCATTCGATGTTAATAACAATCGCGTGATTGCAGGCCAGTCAAAAGGTGTAGATGAGTATTGGCATGCGTACACATGGTCACTTGAAATTGGAATGAAAGATTTAGGAACCCTTGGCGGAAATGAAAGTTACGCCTGGGCAATCAATGATGAGGGCATTGTAGTAGGAAAATCTCAAATGAAAAACGGAGGTACACATGGGTTCATCTGGATGGATGGCGAGATGTATGATGTCAACAATTTTATTATTCCTGACCTAGAGGTCACCATCGTGAACATTCGAGGAATAACGAGTGACGGGCAACTTGCAGCAACTGGCGAATATCCTGATGGCAGAAAGCGTCCTTACCTTCTTACACCAATAAGCACTTCTGCACCTGAAGATGTCAACGGAGACGGAGTTGTTGACGTGATTGACTTGTTAGCAGTGGTTGGGAATTGGGGACCATGCAAACTATGCGTAGAAGATATAAATGGCGATGGCGTTGTCGATGTTGTCGATTTACTTGCCGTTATATCAGCTTGGACAGTTTAGAACTCTTTGGACCTATGTTGCATTTGCGCCTTTAGCCGAGCGAGAATCGAAGAGTGCATTTGACTAACGCGTGACTCAGAGAGGTCGAGAGTTAATCCAATTTCTTTCATTGTCATTTCTTCGTAATAGTAAAGAACAACTATGAGTCGTTCCGCTCTCGTGAGTCCCTTTGTTAAAAGAAACTGCAAATCCTTCCGCTGTAACTCGAACACTGGGTTCTCTTGACGTTTGTCTTTGATCACATCAATTTCCTGAACTTCTTTTGATGAATCAGAGTCATACGCCTTTCGATTCAACGATGTCATCATGACAGGTCTTGAGTCGCGTTCAATCTTCTCAAATTCATCAGTATCAACTTCAAGTTGATCCATTATTTCAGATTCTGTTGCACGCTCACCAGTTTCCATTTCGATGGATTTACGTGCTCGATCAACTTTCGTACTTCGGGATCGCACAAGACGGGGAACCCAGTCCATTGCTCTTAGTTCATCATAAATTGCACCGCGTATACGCTGCGTACAGTACGTCTCAAATTTAAAGCCACGCATTAAATCGTAAGCATCAATTGCCTGCATGAGTCCGAAGAGCCCAGCAGAGAACAAATCATCTACATCAACTTCCGATGGCAACTTTTGATGTACGCGTTCGGCGGTATATCGAACGAGTTGCAGGTAATATTCCATAAGAACATTACGAGTCTCAAGAGAAGGTTCGTTTTTGTACGACAGCCATACATCAAGAAGAACCATTTCTCCGGTTGGGGTTTCGACTATGACATCAAGCCCTTTTGGGATATTTCCCTTAAGAGATGATTTCGTTAATTTCTGAATTGTTGCACTTGGCATTGGTCTACTCCTTGACCCTGTAACCAAACTATCACGAACGTACGTGCTAGTTTCATCATCTTGCCGATCCTTGGCATCGATGTTGCGAAAACTATACCGCGCATCGGGTGACTTAGACAATGAGGTTTTAGGGTTGTTTGCCATGAATTTTATTTTTGTCACAAAAGGGACTCCTTAGTAAAGTCACATACAAGTCACTTTTATTCAAGTAAACTTCAAATCTATGGCTGCTCTGCCTCGTTTTTCGATAACGGAATCTACCGTCTGGTCCGAGAAAATCAGCTACAAACACCGCTCACGAGGTATTTTCCTGTATGCACCCTCACATCGACCTCTACGATGTAATCGTTGTAACCCGAATAACCCTAACATGTTATCGGTCGTTGTTCACTCCAAATCGATTCCACAAGCTTTGAAGGTCTTGCGAGATCAATATGTGTAGAAATATCTTGCCCATTTGTAAACCAACTCATTGGTTTGCTGATAGAGCAAAGTGTAGAGACCATTTCCCCTAAGACCATGACTTCATCAAGTTTTGTCACAATGATTCTGTCATATCTAGTCCTTGAATAACTTTCCACAGCTCTTTTAGACGCTGAACTAGAAGTTGCTGCACTTAAAACAAGGTGAATTTCATCTGGGTTCGCGATTTGAAGGATGTCCGCGGTCTCTTGAATTCGCTCACAGTCAGCAGAACTCCGCCCCGCAGTATCAATGAGGACAATATCAACCTGCTTGCAAGAAGTGATTGCGTCTCTCATTTGATCTGCAGTGCCTGCTACTTTTAGAGTTGAATCAAAGAGATCAGCATACTGTTGCAATTGGTCGATTGCTGCAACCCTGTACGTATCAGCTGTGATTAATGCAATATTTCTACCTTGTTGCAATCGAAACTTTGTTGCTAGTTTTGCAATCGTTGTCGTCTTCCCGACACCTGTTGGTCCAACAAGAGCAATGACTGTCGGGTCTTCTGAATCTCTATTTGGTGGCGGAACCGCTCTGGGTAACCGTTTAATAATTTCCTGTGCTAATAATCGTTGCAACCCATTTGAATCCACCGAAGAATCAATATCAATCTGCTGAACAATTTCATTTGCCAGAGCTTCATCAATTCCACTCTTGATGAGAGAACGGTGTGCAGCCGCTAACAGAGGAGACAGTCGGCCAGCTGACTCATAATCGAGAACTTCACCGACAAGGGTCCGAATTTCTGCGATACCTAATTCGATTTTGTTCTCAAATGTACTTGTTTCATTTTTTTGTTCAAGCAATGATCTAGCATATGAAATTGTTCGTTGTTTGTCTTCTTGAGAAACTGTAACGACACAACTATGTTTTTCATGCTCGTTCAATTCAAAAATGCCAACAACCTGTAACTCAACTTCTGGAACTATTTCACTCCGACTTAATACATATACATCACCTTCAGTAACAAGAACCCTCTCTTTCAGATGAATACGAGCACTGGCTGAAGTTATGACGACAATAGGCAATCCTTCTGCAATTAATGGAGTCGCAACGTGATGCAATTGTTCAGCAATTTCCTGTTTGGAAATCAATTTATTTATAATTGCTGTCTCTACAACTGGCGGCAATTCAATACATCGAATAATTTGTTTACCATCGACTCCTGTTGTCGAAACATTCGCACAGATTTGTCTTCGTAGAGTCGCACGGACTTTCTCAACACATTCATCTATTGACAAATGAGCTCCATCTGCACATGTCTCAATAATCGTAGCAAGATCTTTCACAGACACTCTCTCTTTAAGCAACGAAGCAAGAATATGATGAAGGCGCGATAGTGAAATAGTGTTCCCTATGACTCGGTTTGTCAACCTTGGCGCAGTTTCCCGAAGTTCATTCACCATTTCTGAAACTTCTTCTCTTGACAGCAACTCTGAAGCATGCCTCTCAATGATTGTAGATAGATGGGTCATTAGAACTGCAACTGGCTCCATCGCTTGTACAAATAATTCTCCTACATCATCCCGAACCCCTTCGGTTATCCAAAGAACAGGTAATCCAAAGACTGGATCTTTGCACTCGATTCCATCAAAATTACAATTGCTGTCGTCGGTTGAAACAACCATAAATCGATCTTTGTAGACAACACCCTCTCCGAGAATTCCACCTCGCAAATATATCCGGTATGTATTTGCTGGAAGTTTCAGGTTATCTTTGATATGAATTGGGGGGAGTGCAATGCCTAGTTTATCTAAAACAGATGCTCGTAACGATGCCAATTGGTCAACAAGATTCCCGTGCATATCAGGTGATGCTAGGCCGAGCAATGAACTCCCTAATTCTAGTTTTAGGATTGAACCTCGAGCAACGACCCCTGCCTTTTTGTGCTGTTCAGAAGTAGAAGCTGAGGGTTCGTTTTCGTTCAACTTGGATTTCTGATAATTTGTCCACGCAAGCAAAACAAAAAGTTCAGCGAGAACAATGAGTGGGAGTGTAGGCAAGGAAGTAAATGACAACGCAACGAGGGAGATGGCAACACTTCCAAATCCAACAGTGAGCGGTTGTGTCGTTAGAAATGCTGGAATTTCGATGCCAAGTGCTTCTCGATTCTTCGTTCTTGCGAGCAGGTTGATAAGACCTGCCATAATTCCTATGGCTACTATTGCTCTCCAAGTATCTGTTGAGAGCGAAAAGAGCTCTTGATCCCCTAACTGAGGTAAATTCATCGTTGAATCAGACCCATACCCTGGGCGCACCAACAGCCCGAGTATGACATAACTACAACAATGGATCGCTCTTGAGCGCATCTTGGCCGTCCTAGCACATGCTTCTGGGCATCCTTGCCCACTATTCGTGTGCTCCCTATGAGCACAACCATCTTTCTCTTCGGCTACTTAGAAGGCTCTTCGTGATTATGATATGCACATGTTGAGATACACCTTGATCATTTTTGCCATCTTCGCTTCGACGATTGCTTTCGCACAGGAAACCTACACCCTCGACGAAAAGACAGATACGTGGATATTGACAGATGCGCCAAGACCAGGGACACCCGAAGCACAACTTGCTGCAGCTGCAAAGCAACTTGCAATGGGTAAGTATCAAGAAGCAATGAGACTCTCTTCAATTTGGATGACTAGAAATAAACGACATCCACTTATGGGTGAGGCACATATCATTCATGGCGATGCGCTCTTCGCTCAAAGATACTATTACGAATCTCTCTTTGACTATGAAGCTGTTGCTCGAGATAATTATGGTACCAAGGCAGCGATTACTGCCAACGAAAGAGAACTTGAAATTGCAACAATGTTCGCTCACGGATTACGTAAAAGATTGTGGGGGATGCGAATTTCAGATGCTACTGACGAGGCAGTAGAATTACTCATCCGAATTGGGGAACGATTACCTCGAAGTCCACTTGCAGAAACTGCTGCCATGGAACTTGCTGATTTGTATTACCGTAAAAAAGAAATGAAATTAGCAAATGACATGTACTTAATCTTCGTAGAAAATTACCCTCGATCGCCTGAGATTAATAAAGCCCGCGCCTTACTCATTTATACTCGACTCGCAACATACCGTGGACCAGATTTTAATGACGCAGGGTTGTTTGATGCGAGGAAAGAACTCATTCAACTCCAAGTAGCAAGCCCACGCCTAGCGAACACTGTGAATGCAGCTGCGTTAATTACACGAATTGATGAATCCATCGGGCAAAAAATGTTGCGAACCGCACAGTGGTATCTGAAAGTCAATAATCCAATCGCTGCAGAGTACACCATTCGCCGTCTTATTCAAAAACATGAACATACTGCAGCGTCAATTGAGGCATTGGAACATCTTGTCCCACAACTATTACCTATTCTTCCGCCAATTGTATTGAATGACGTTCGTGACTTTTATGAAACGTATCAAGAAGCTCTTCTTGGAAGAGTTATTACACCAATTGAACAACTTGGAGTTCAAGAGTGACTCGTTTTCTGCTTTCTATTTTTGTTCTTTACTTTGCTGGCTGTGCGAGCGATCCCACGGTTGGATATTCCTCTTCTTCTTTGTATGAATCCCAATTCAAAAGTGTTGCCGTTCCGATTTTTGAAAATGACACCATGGTACGGGAGATGGAGTTCATGCTAACCGATGCTGTCATTAAAGAAATTGAAGCTAGAACTCCATACAAAATACTTGGTGAACAATACGCCGACACTCTAGTAACAGGAACGATTCGTTCGGTTGATTTAAAAACAATCAGCCAATCTAGAACCACTGGGTTAGATAACGAGGTCATGATTACCGTTGTTATAGATTTTGAGTGGCTTAATTTACGCAGCGGGGGTAGAATAGTGGGCAGAAAGAACTTTTCGAGCAGTGCACTTTTTATTCCTTCAAGACCTTCTTCCGAACCATTCGAAATGGGACAATTTGCAGTAATCCAACAAATTTCTCAAGACATCGTTGACCAAATGCAGTCTTCTTGGTGAATTTACGAAACACTAGCTGAACACACCTTATTATCTACAATGACATCCTCTTAACGGATAACAGACCACAGGCAAATTCAATATGGCAAACCCAACCGGCAACCAAAACGACAATAAGCCAGAGCCACCCGCACCTCAGAAACCCAAATTTTCTCGTGGACTATTCAGTTGGATGCTCATCTGTTTTGTCTTAATCATGCTTTACGGAATGATGAGCGGTAATGGCGGCGGACAAGAAATTAGCAGTTGGAATGATTTTCTCAATCGGGCGAAAGTAGGGCAATTTGAAAACAACCTCGTCAATATTGAGGACACTCGGATTGTTGCGGTAATTGCAAATAGCAAGGACACCCCAACTGGCTCAATTGATATCCCCGCAGGCACATCTGTCTATTTTGAATATGGTGGACAAAGTCCTGATTGGTATATCGAAGAATTGAATGAAGCCAATATCGATCACTCCAAAGATATTGGCAGTGGCATTTTTATGCAACTTCTTTTGGGTTGGGGACCCATGCTGTTTATCCTGTTCTTGATTTTCTTCTTTATCTCTCGCTCTGCTCGAAGTGGTGGTGCTGGTGGCATGCTCGGTAATTTTGGCAAATCAAAACACCGTCTAGCTAATAAGGACTCTAATAAAGTGACATTCAATGATGTCGCTGGTGTTGAGGAAGCGAAACAAGAAGTTCACGAAATTATCGAGTTCTTAAAAAACCCAAAGAAGTTTGCACGTCTTGGCGGTCGAATTCCTCGAGGCATTTTGCTCGTTGGGTCTCCGGGATGTGGAAAGACTTTACTTGCAAAAGCAATTGCTGGTGAAGCCG
>CAZRPZ010000066.1:0-3031 GCA_964602215.1 uncultured Isosphaeraceae bacterium
TTCCCTGCTTGCATGTCATCCGCTGCAACATATTGTGCTTCAAGAAAGAAACGTGCACCTGCGTTGTACGCAGGATCAACATCGATATTTGCAATTTGCAAATTCCCACGAAGAGCGCTTGGACCTGTTGGGTTCATTGAAAATGGATATGGGTATTCACCAGTAAAACCATTGACATCAGACCGAGGGCATTCTCCACCTGAATTTAGACCAGCCCAATAGGTATCTGCGCATCCAATCCCGAGTGTATCGCAATTTGTTGCTTGGCAAGACCCACATCCGGGCTCGCTCAAAGCACAAAAAGAGTGTTTCATAAATGCTTGTAGACCAATTTGTTCAAATCGCCCATCTTTCAAACGATACATATTTTGCATAATGATTGGAGAATTATTTGTTCCGCCATACCAATCTAAGGTCTCATCACCCCAGTTACACGATTGTGTTGCCATTGAGTACCCACCGATTCCTTCTGAACTCCCGATGTAATCTACATCAAAACTATTTTCGCCACCAATTGTCCAAGCGATCACATTAGGACCTATTTGCCCACGGAGAGTTCCATTACGCCTGTCAGCATGGCCATTCACAGCTAATAAACCTACTGCAATGCCTGCAACTACAGTCGTTGATAATACTAATAATCTTCCTCGCATTTTAGACTCTCCTATTGGTCTGTTCTGGGGGGTTTAACTCAATCGAAAGGTATCACGGCTTTTGCGTGATACAAGGGAGTATTCGCAGTTTTTGAGCTATTGGTTGCTTATAGAGGGTCAAAAACCTAATTTTTTGGTCCGATTACCAACTATCTATCACAATCAGAAGGTCTAGAACACCTACTTCTCCATCCCCATTCAAATCACCAGCACATTGAATCGAGCAGGGACCCCAAGTGTCTACGATAATGAGGATATCGGCAACGTTGACAATTCCATCACCATTGACGTCTCCAGCGACTGTACTTCCAAGAATCGTAAAGAAAACATCGCTTACATCATGCCCGACATGCCCTTCTGCATCACGAGCGGTGATGCGTAATACACCTGCATTTGTACTGACATCAGGAACCTGCCAGAGATAAAAACTATCATCATCGGTGCTTTCAGAGACCAATTCCCAACTATTGCCTCCATCTGAAGAGAACTCGATGTCAACTGATTCTACTCCACTGTCGTCATCAGTAATCCAAGTTATTGGCACATATTGATTTGGGTCATATTCGCCACCGCCTACAGGAGTTTGAACATAGACCGTAGGATTTTGACCACCTTTGTGTTCTGGAATGTGCATACAAATGCAATGCATCACACCAGCCGACGTCACGATGTTTTGGCAGGGGACTGCAACGATTGTCTTATCTGGACATGCGACTTGCCAAGCTGCTAATGCTTCTGCGTTATGTTGAGTTACTGAAGAGTTTGTATAACTTGGAACCAATACCAAATCGTTGCATATGACTGAATTTGCATAAGTGTAATGAGTCCAACTAACACTCCTTGCGGGTGTACGAACAACTGTGTATCCCTGTAACTGAAGTTGACTAGCAATAGAATCACAAATTTGATCTTGGACCGAACCAGAGTTATACGGCCAATCACTAATTACACATGTTGTGTCACTTGCCCAGCACATCCACATATCAATGTGTTGTGTAGAGTCAACCGATGTAGGGAATGCATCTGTAATTGTCACATCTAGATTTTGATACTCTTGCCAGTATTGACGAATTTGAGATGATGATAACCCGCTGTTTTCATTTTCAATCAATTCAGTTGCCCAAGCAAAATCGTTTGCATTCAGATGAAAATTTCCGCCACCATGAACCAGAGGCAATTCATACAATTTATGTTGCATAAAATCAGCAAAGCCATCGTTTAAAGCATTGTCATTTGGTCGAGGTCGATTGTACGTGTGGTCAACTATTGCTCTGCAATCACCCTCGTAGATATATCGTGGACCGTAATCACGAATCCAAATAGTGTCTGTAGATCGAACTAAAAAGCGAACTCTAGAAGTATCCCCGCCACGAGAAGAAATTTTCGATAACGCTCCCGACTGTTCACTAGAGTAATCCACAACAATAATCACATCAGCATTCCCGATCGTTGTGATACTTGCAGCCATGTCGGCAAGGATGTTTTCCCATGAAGAGCCACCCTCCCAAGCAAGAAGAATTGCTTCCATTGGTTCATACTCTGCAACACAGTGAATTGGACCAACAGGAGGTGACGTGATGCCTCTTGGAACTGTGATTGGATTCGTCCTGATAAAACGCAACTCTTCCCTAGTGAGGTCACGAGGAGTTTGCACACCTTCCTCGTACACCAATTCAGGTGTCGAGGTCAGAAAAATACTTGCGGAAATTGATGCGGAAAGGATGAAATACATAGGATTCTATTACTTACCATACTCGATTTTTGAGGAATTCAAAACTAAAAAAACATACGAGTTAATTTGAGTGATGTTCCACTTTTGAGCGCAATCTCTTTGTTTCACCACGTTTCTTCTTATCTTCAAGGCGTTTTTGTTTTTGAGAGCGGGAGACCTTTGTTTTTTTCCTTATCTTCGGTGATGCTAAAGCATCTCGGAGTAAAGTCGAGAAACGATCAATGACAGTTTCCCGATTTGCCCGTTGGGAGCGATGTTTTGAAGAGGTAACACGCAAAACACCTTCCTTATTTATACGAGTTGACAGTCTCTTTAGGATACGTCTTTGTTGATATGTGGAGAGAGTAGGGGAGCAAGAAACAGAGAACAATAACGTTGCTTTGGTTGAAACTTTATTTGCGTGCTGACCGCCCGGACCAGAACTTGTGCCGTATACAAATTGTATCTCTCGCATTGGAATCGAAAGGGATTTGTGTATTTGAATCATTGCGTCACTGCGCAAGATTCTTTGTATTTCTTCCAGCCAGAATATCCACAAGCCAAATTTTGTACGTCGAACCCATTCTTTCGAAGCACCATACATGCAGCTGCACTTCGACCACCGCCATGACAATTAACAATCCATTTTGCTGACTGATCGAGTTCT